>JACQGX010000205.1 GCA_016199265.1 Chloroflexota bacterium
CGCCGCCGGCCGCCCTCGTGGCGCGCGTCGCCGCCGGCCCCACAACGTCTACCGCCGCGGGTGATTCGGGCGGCGCCATCGGCCCCACCGCGACAGTCGCGGCTGCCTCGGCCGCTGCCGGGGCGGCCGGCGGCCTGGCAGGCAACCTGGTGCTGCGGGCGGCCGCGAGCGCGACGGGTGTGGCGCTCACTCTCCGCGTGGCGACCCTGCCCGAAGTGGCCGGCGCAGCGGAGGTTGGCTTGCTCGCCGGGATATACAGCGCGACCGAGCTGCTGGCGGCGATACCGGCGGGCGGCCTGAGCGACCGTTGGGGCCGGCGGCCGCTGTTGGTTGGCGGCGCGCTGGCCGGCGCGATGGGCGCGCTGCTGCTGGGGCTCACCGGTTCGCTGCCGCTGCTCGCGCTGGGCCGGGCCATACAAGGGCTGGGCACCGGACTCACTATCCCGCCGCTGCTCGGCTGGCTCGCCGATCTGACGGCAGGCGGCAGCGTGGGAGCACGCGGACGGGTGATGGCCGGCGCCGAAGCCGGCACGGCGGCCGGCTTGCTCGGAGGCACCGTGCTCGGCAGCGTGCTCTGGGGCGTGGCCGGCGCGGCCGCCTTCGCGTACATGGCGATCGCGTACCTCGCAGCCGTCCCGCTGCTGGCCCGTGCGCCGTCGTTCGCGCCCGCACGTGTCGCCGTTGCGCCGGGGCGCCAAACCGGGGCGAAGTCCGGCCGTTTCACGCGCGATGGGCGGCGATTGCCTCTGGCAGCGCAGCCGGCGCGATGGCGCGCGAGCGCGCGGCACATTTTCGAGGCGCGCGGCACCACGCGCCTGTTCACCGCGTGGGTGCTGCTCAACGGCGTCGCCGGCCTGTGGCTGACACACGGCGTTTATCAGCTCAGCGCACCCGTGCCAGATGCACAGCAATTTCTGGTGGGCCGGCTACACGGCCAGACGCTGAGCGCTGTCCTGGCCGGATGGGCGGCGCTGTTCATCGCCGGCGCGCTGGTGTGGGGTCCGCTTCTCGGTCGCGCCGGCACGTGGCGGGTGATGCGGATCGCTCTCGGCGGTGTTCTGCTGGCATGCGCCGCGCTCTGGCTGATCAACGCCAGTTGGGCGCCCTCCTGGGTGCGCGCGGCTGCGGTGGCGGTCTTCGGCGCGAGCGTGCTCGTCGAGGCGGGGTTCGCCCCAGCCGCGCTGGCACAGCTCGCCGCCGGCGCCGACCCGGCGCATCGTGGCCTCACGATGGGTCTCTATTCGGTCGCGTTGGGTCTGGGCGCGTTGGTCGGCACGTGGGCCGGCGCGCCGCTCGCCGCCTTGTGGGCAATGAACGGCGTCATCGCCGGTACGGCTCTGCTGGCTGCGCTGGCGCTGCTCGTGCTGGCCCGCGTGCCCGCAGGCACAGCCGATACGCGCGCCGGGGAGGCAACGCGCGCTCCGTAAGACCCATCACAGAAGGCCTCGATCGAGTTCGGCATACTCTGCCACGAAACCACTACAGGACTTGGCTCACCGAGTCCTCTGACTGACGGAAGGAATGGGACATGTCTGAGCCCTTTGACGCAATCATCGTCGGCTCTGGCCAGGCCGGCAATCCGCTGGCGGATGAGCTGGCCGGCGCGGGCTGGAACGTGGCGCTCGTCGAGCGGGAGCACGTCGGCGGCACCTGCGTTAACGTCGGCTGCACGCCGACGAAGACGATGGTAGCCAGCGCGCGCGTCGCGTACCTCGCGCGCCGCGCGCTCGACTACGGCGTGCACACCGGCCCGGTGCGCGTCGACATGGACACGGTGCGCCAGCGCAAGCGGGACATCGTGAACGAGTGGCGTGATGGGAAGCAGCGTCACTTCGAGCGCACCGAGCGCCTGACGCTGCTCTTAGGCGAGGCGCGGTTCACCGGCACGAGTTCGGTGGAGGTGCGCCTTATCAACGGCGGAACACGGTACCTGACCGGCGGCCGGATCATCATCAACACGGGGCTGCGGCCGGCGATTCCCCCGCTGCCGGGTCTCGAACACGTACCGTTTCTCGATTCGACGAGCATCATGGAGCTCGACGTCGTGCCCGAGCATCTGCTGGTTTTGGGCGGCGGTTACGTTGGACTCGAGTTCGGCCAGATGTTTCGCCGGTTCGGCAGTCGTGTGACCATCGTCCAGCGCGGCCCGCAGCTTCTGGGGCGCGAGGATAACGATGTCGCGACGGCGGTCGCCGACATCCTGCGCGAGGACGGTATCGACGCCCTTCTCGCAACGGAGGCGGTGCGCGTTGCTGCCGAGCGCGGCGGCGGAAGCGCGAGCACGATCGAGCTCATCGTTCGCGGTCGCGGCGAAGAGGGCAGCATCGCCGGGTCGCACCTGCTCGTCGCCACCGGACGCGTGCCGAATACCGACCGACTCAACCTCGAAGTCGCCGGCGTGCAGACCGACGCGCACGGGTACATCCAGGTAAACGAGCGGTTGGAGACCAACGTCCCCGGCATCTATGCGATCGGCGACGTCAAAGGCGGCCCGGCGTTCACGCACATCTCGTACCACGACTCGGTCGTCCTGCTCGACCGTCTCGTTCACGGCCGCGAGGCGACGATTGACGGGCGCCTCGTGCCGTACACGGTGTTTCTCGATCCGCAGCTCGGCCGGGTCGGCCTCGGCGAAGACGAAGCGCGCGCGCAGGGACGGCGCATCAAAGTGGCCAAGCTGCCGATGGAAGACGTGGCGCGGGCGATCGAAGTCGACGAGACGCGGGGCTTCATGAAAGTCGTCGTCGACGCCGACACCGATCAAATTCTCGGCTGTGCCATGCTGGGGATCGAGGGTGGCGAGATCATGTCGATGATCGAGATCGCGATGATGGGGAAGCTGCCCTACACTGCGCTCCGCGACGGCATCTTCGCCCATCCTACCCTGGCCGAGTCGCTGAACAACTTGTTCTACACGATCGACTAACGCGACTTCTCGCCTTGCTCGCCACCCTCACCGGGTGGCACGCCCTCTGCAGCCAGTGCTTGGTCGAGGTGGCAGACACGCCAGCGGCGATTGAGGGCCTGCTACGGAACGACGGTGCGGCCCACCAAGTGGGGAGCGCACAGACGCCGGTTGAGGGGGCGGGCCGCGGGCCGGCTGCCGTGCCGGTCCGGCAAGCGGACCCATCCATCGGGGCGATTAGCGGTCTCTGGCGCCGGAGTGGTCTTCGCCGCGGTCGCCGCCCATGCCGGCATGCCCCGCGTGGCGGGTGATAAAGGCGGCCGCTTCGGCCCGCCGGCTGAGGTTGAGCTTGGTGAGGATGTTGCTCACGTAGCTCTTTACCGTTCGGTCGCTGAGGAACAACGCGGCCGCGATCTCTCGGTTGGTCTTTCCCTCGGCGATGAGGGGCAAGATCTTGCGCTCCTGCTCTGAGAGGCGGGCGAGGTCGTCGTCGAGCTCCTGCTGCCCCATGCGGCGGATGCGCGCCAGCACCTGACGCGTTACCGCCGGATCGAGCAGAGAGGCGCCCCGCCACACAGTTTCCACCGCGTCGATGAGCGCCTGGCCACGGGCCTGTTTGAGGAGGTAGCCGGCGGCGCCCGCCAGGATGGAGGCAAAGACCGCCTCTTCGTCGGCAAACGACGTGAGCATGATCACGCTCGCGTTCGGATTCTCCGCCCGGATCTCGCGGCACGCCTCGACGCCGCTGCCGTCGGGTAGCCGCACGTCCATCACCACCACGTCGGGCCGCCAGCGGCGCGCCGCCGCGACGGCCGTCGCTACCGAGTCGGCCTCGGCGACGACGGAAAAGCCGGGAGCGGTGGCGAGGAGGGCGCGCAATCCCATGCGCACCACCTCGTGGTCGTCGACGAGCAGAATGCGCGGCCCGGCCTGCTCTGTCCCGCCAGACGGCGCAACGCGCTCAGGTCGCGCCGCCGATTCGGGCCGGCGAGCGGGCTCCTCTGGCCTGCCGTGCGGCGTTTCGGCGGCCGGCAGTGGCAGCACAATCATGGGACTGGGATCTCCTCAAGCCGCGGCAAGGCTACGGTCTCCTCCGCGGTCGCGCCGGGACCGGATTGCGGCGTCGCCGGGACTTCGATGCACACGGTCGTACCCGCCCCAGGCGTGCTGGCAACCGTCGCCCGACCGCCGAGACCAAGGGCACGTTCCGTGAGATTGCGCAAGCCACGTCCGTCGGTGGGTGCCATTGCCGGATCGAACCCGCGTCCGTCGTCACAGATCAGCAGCCGTAGCCAACCGCCCTCGCTTTGAGCCTCGGCGTCGATGGGGACGCCGGTGGTAAGAATGACATCGGCCGTGCGGGCGGCGGCATGGCGTGCCACATTGGACAGCGCCTCACGCGCCATCTGGAGGAGTTGCCCGGTCTGTCGGGAGTCGAGGCGTGCCGCCATGAGCGCCGCACCATCGGTCACCGTCAGGTGCGCGCTCACCAGCGCGGTGTCGCGCAAATCGTCTACGAGTGTGGCCAAGGCCTCGGCCAAGCCCTGCGCTGCCAGCTCGTGCGGCCCCAGCCCGCGCACGTAGTCGCGAATGTCCTGGATCACGTGGTTGAGCTCCTCGACCGCGTGCTCGAGCAGTGGCTGAACCGGCACGGCCTGCCGCCCGGCGCCCGCGCTCGTTCTGCCGAGTTCGCCGAGTGGACCGGCCAGACGGGCGGCGGCTTCTAGCCGGAGACCGACGGCGTACAGCGATTGGATCGCACCGTCGTGCAAGTCCATCGCGATGCGCTCGCGCTCCTCGAGGAGCGCGAGGCGGCGCTCCTGCAGCTCGAGCCGCCGCTTGTCGGTGAGGTCTTTGGACACGCCCATCAGGCCGACGACCCCGCCGCCGGCATCCACGATGGGCGACACGGTGACCATGACCGCCAGGCGGCGGCCGCTCTTGTGGCGACGCTCGGTCTCGAAGTTGGCAACGGTCTCGCCGTGGAGTACCCGCTCGATGACGTCTCGGGCCTCTTCCACCCGGTCCGACGGCACCATGGGCGTCACCTGGCCAACGGCCTCAGCGCGCATGAATCCGTAGATCGCTTCCGCGCCGTTGCTCCAGGTGCGGATGCGTCCGTCGACGTCGGTGGTGATGATGGCGTCGCCCGAGCAGTTGATCAGGTGGTCGAGGTGGGCACGGCGCTGCTCTGACTCGGCGTAGAGCGCCGCGAGCTCCGCCGTCTGCCGGTCGATCTGGCGCTGCATGCGCTCGATCGCACCGAAGATCAGGTGCGAGAAGAGGACGGTGGCGGCCGTGACCAGCAGCGCGATGGCGACGAAGCCGCCGCCTGTGTGCAGCGTACCGGGAGCAATCTCGTGGCGGACGAAATCAAGGGCGCCGAGAAAGAGCACCGGCCCGACGATGGTGATCCACCGCAGCCGCCTCAGATTCACCGCATCACTCCCATTCGCCTCCGCAAGGGCCGCCAAAGCCGGCCGTGCTCGACGCTGTAGCATCGCCCATGTACCTATGATACGTGCGAGACGGGAAGTCAGCATCGGGGTTTTCCTGATTTGCATGCCAGTCTGCCCTACCCTCACCCAGGATTTCCAGGAAGCCGCCGCCGGGGTGTCACGCTCGAGCATCATGGGCGGCAGACCTCCTCAGTGGCCTGCGCTCTCCTGCGGCGCGGCATCGCCTCACCACCGGGACGGGACACCGCGTTGCACCGGGCGCGCCGGCCCCTATCCGACGGTAAGCGTGCCTTTCATGCCGGCCTCTTTGTGGCCCGGAACGGTGCAGGCGAACGTGTAGGTTCCCGCCTTGGCCACCTGGAAGATCGCGCTCCCCGTCGCGCCGGGCTTGACCAGCAGCTTGCCCTGGGCACCCTCAATCGTGAAGTCATGCTCGACCACGCCGCGGTTGTCCAACGTGACCTTGATCTCGCCCGGACCGGCCACCCGCACCTGGGCGGGCGCGTAAGCAAACTCCGTGGCGCGGAGGGAGATCTCCCCCGCGGACGCACCGCGTGCGCCGGCCGCCCCGGCCCCGCCACAGCCGGCGGCGAGCCCGGCCAGCGCCACTACCCCGACAAGCGCTGCCACGCGCTGCACCATCACGCTAAAGCGAGTGCAAAGTGCAAAGTGCAAAGTGCAAAGTGAGGATGACTGCGGGTTCCACCCTGGCGTTGGTGTAGTTTCCATGTGCGTGTTCCCTTCTATCGTCTCTGGATTGATTGGTTGTTGTGAGTGCTGCTTGGGTCTCACGGCAGCAGCGCGCCGAGGTGAGAGAGCAGGTGGAGGTAGTCCAGCGCGACCACGGTACACAGCGTGGCCAGCCCCGAGAGAAGGCACGCTGCGGCCAGGCGGCGAAGCGTCACCG
>JACQGX010000206.1 GCA_016199265.1 Chloroflexota bacterium
CATACGCTTCCTCCTCGTGCGCCGTTGCAACGGCGCTCGTCCCCAAGTATCCCCCCTCCACCCGCCCCGCTCAAGGAAATTTAGATGCGATTGCCCTGGCTCCACATGCTGTTTCGACGTTGCCAAACGCCGGTTGTCGGCTCGCCACGGCTGCAGCGACGGGCGCATCGGTGCATGGCGCAGGCCGGCGGGCCGCACGAAGAGCAGGGGTACCGTCGAGCGTCGCAGCACCCCCGTGGCGATCCTGCCCATGACCGTCGGCGCGTACCCGCTCTGGCCGTGTGTCGTCAAAACCACGAGATCGACGTCGAACTCGCGCACTAACTCGACGATGGTCGTGCCGGCAAGGCCGATCACCGCATGGGTATGCACCGGGAGCCCGCGCGCTCGAAGCGGGGCGGCGAGCCCCTCGAGGCGCTGCTGAACCATCGCCGCTTCGGCCGTCAGGTCCGTGCGGCTGTACAGGTAGCGCTCCCACGAGCCACACAGCACAAACGAGTCGACCGTTCCCGGTGGCTCGACGACTTCCACCAGCAGGAGCATCCCCCCGAGCACTTTGGCGACACCGCCTGCCGGCTCGAGCGCCTCCTGGGACAACGCCGACCCGTCGAGCGTCACCAGAATACGTAGTGGCCGGTCTTCCGGCCAGGTGCACTGGCAGGCCGGCGGAATGAGCAGGACCGGCGCGGCAGCGCGGCGCAACGTGGCGCTGGCCACGCCACCGTACAGCCAGCGACCAGGACCTCCGCGCTCCGGGGGTTCATGCTGCCCGTGGGTCGTCATCACGACTACACTGGCGCGTTCGGCCGCGGCGATGTGCTGGATCGTCCGCGCCGGGTCGCCGCACCGCACCATGCTGCTGACCGCCACGTCGAGCCCACGCCGGCGGCAGTGGCGGCAGAGCTGGTCCACTACGGGCGCGAGTTCCCGCTCGGCCAGCGGCACGAATCTTGATTCCGGGACAGCCTGGACGACCAGCAACCGCCCGTGAGACACCCCCGCCAGCTTCACAGCGAAGGGAAAGGCACGCGCGGCCAGGGATGAACCGTCAAACGGCACCAACACACACGGCCATTCTGCGTTTGTAGGCTCCGTGATCGCTCACCTCACCATCATCATGCCGCTGGCGGGTTGACAAACACGTCTCCCGTGGTAAACGGCAGGTTAACGGCACCGCCTGCGGGGCGCGATCCCCGCCGGGGAGAGCAAGCTCCATGTACCCACATCTGCCGGTGCCTGGCCGCTGCCTTGCCCGCGGCTCCACCTGCATAGTCGATCTCGTTAACCTGGCATTTACCTCTATATAGGTACCTGTAGACCATGCGGTGCGATACTTAGCTGAATGGCAGCGGCCGCCCAGCGCGGTAGCCGGTCGAGGACTCACGAGAAACGCCATGGTTGGAGCACTGATGACGTGTCCGTCGACACCCACAGAATGTGATGCGGCCGCTCGGTTCGCCGCCGTCCTGCGCGCGGCGACCGAGTACTCGATTACCGGCACCGACCTCGACGGCGTCATCTCCGTGTTCAACGAAGGCGCCGAACGGATGCTTGGATATCGGGCCGACGAAGTGATCGGCGGCGCCACGCCGCTCCTCATCCACGATCCGGCGGAGGTGGCCGCCCGCGCCGCCGAGCTGGGCATCGCCCCCGGCTTCGAGGTCTTCGTCGCCGCGGCGCGGCGTGGCGCCGCCGAGACGCGGGAGTGGACCTACATCCGCAAAGACGGCTCGCGGCTGACGGTCTCGCTCACGGTGACGGCGATGCGCGGCGAGCGCGGCGAACCCATCGGCTTTATCGGCATCGCCCAGGATATCACGCGGCGGAAGCGGGCGGAAGACCAGGTCCGGCTGCTCCAGACGCTGCTGTTCGCCATCGGCGAGGCCGACGACCTCGACGGCGCGCTGGCCATTACGCTACAGAAGGTCTGCGAAGCGACCGGCTGGATCCTCGGCCAAGCGTGGGTGCCGTCGGCCGACGGCACGCGGCTCACGTGCAGCCCGGCGTGGTACGCTGCCGGAGAGCGCCGGCGGTACCAGCCGTTTCGGGACGCCACCGCGCAGCTCGCGCCGTACCCCGCTCAGGGTTTGGTCGGCCGAGTCTGGCAGACGGGCGCGGCGGTGTGGCTGCGGGACGTGAGCACCGATCCCACGTTCGTGCGCCGCGCGGCGGCCGCGGTCGCTCACCTCAAAGCGGGTCTGGCGGTGCCGGTGCGCGACGGCGACCGCGTGGTCGCCATTCTCGAGTTCTATCTCGCCAATCCGCAGGAGCAGGACGAGCGCTTGGTGGGCATCGTCTCCGCCGTCGCGGCGCAGCTCGGCACCCTCGTGCAGAAGAAGCGGCTCCTCGAGGCGGAGCGCCAAGCCCGCGCCGCGTCGGAGCGACTGCGGGACGAGTTCTTCGCCAACATCTCCCACGATCTCCGCACGCCGGTCGCCGCGATCAAGGCCTCGGTGGGCGTCGTGCTGGCGAACGAGCCCGCCGATCTGCCCGCACCGCTCCACCGCCTGCTCGTCAACGTCGACCAGGCGGCCGACCGTATGGCCAGGCTGGTCGCCGACCTGATCGAGCTCACGCGCCTGCACGCGGGCCGCGTGCCGCCGCCGGGCGAGCGCCACGATCTGCGGGCGCTCGCCCTCCGGGCCGCGCGCATCTTGGAGGCGCTGATCGACACGCGCGACCAACGCCTCGAATTGGAGCTCGCGCCGGGGCCCGTCTGGGTGGCGGTGGACGTCGAGCGGCTGGAGCGGGCGCTGGTCAATCTCCTCACCAATGCCCACAAGTTCGGGCGCCACGGCGGCACCATCCGCCTGACGCTGGAACGGACCCCATCCGAGGTCGTCCTCTCGGTGGCAGACGACGGCCCCGGCATCCCGATTGCCGATCAGCAGCGCATCTTCGAGCGCTTTTACCGGCCGGAAGGCGCATCCTACACGCAGCACACCCAGGGCAGCGGGCTCGGGCTGGCCATCGCGCAGGCCGTGGCCCACCTGCACGGTGGGCGCATCTGGGTGGAGAGCCGGCCGGGAGCCGGCGCCACGTTTCGTATCGCGCTGCCAGTTGACGCCGACGGGTCCGGCGGGGCGGCCCCCGTTCCCAGCAGTCACGCCAGCGGCCCACGCGTTCGGCCGGCCAGTGGGGTAAGCTAGAGGTGAAACCGCTATGAAGATTCTCATCGTCGACGACGAACCGCACATCCTCGATGCCCTTACGGTCGGCCTCCAACTGCAGTGGCAGGACGCGACCGTCATCGCCGCGACCAACGGCGAGGCCGGCGTCGAGGCGTTCTACCAGCACGATCCCGACGTCGTCGTCCTGGACGTGATGATGCCGGAGAAGAACGGCTTCGAGGTGCTCCGGGACATCCGGCGTGTCTCGGACGTACCGGTGATCATGTTGACGGCGCGTGGCGAAGAAACCGATCAGGTGCGTGGCCTCGAGTTGGGCGCCGACGACTACGTCGTCAAACCCTTCAGCCACCTCGCGCTGCTGGCGCGCATCAAGGCTGTGCTGCGGCGCGCCGAGCTGCCGCCGCCGGTCGAGGCGCAGCCGGACTTCGTCGCCGGCGACCTGGCGATCCACTTCCAAAGTCAGGAGGTGACCGTCAGGGGTGAGCCGGTGAAGCTGACGCCGCTCGAGTACCGGCTGCTCTACCACCTGGTCCGCAACGCAGGCCGGCTCCTACCGCACCAAACGCTGCTCGACCGCGTCTGGACGGAACACAGTGGGGCCACCACGCACCACCTCAAGGTGTTTATCAGCCGTCTACGCGCCAAGCTCTCGCCCGATGGCTCACACCAATACATCGAGACCGACCGCGGCATCGGCTACCGGTTCGCGCGACCAAAAGCGAACGACAAGCCGGTGCCCAGGAGGGAATCGCCTCCGCAGGCGCCTGCGGAGCCGCTTGTGAAGCCGCCCTAGAAGGAGCCGATGCCGGCCGGCGCTCAGTCGTAGCCGTCCTCGCGTGCGGCGGGTGGCACGGGGACGGTCGCCGGGGCCACGCCGCGCGCCTCGGCCGGCTTGGCCATCTGCTCCCTCCACTGGCGTCCGAGCTCCTGCAGGGCGGTGATCTCGTAGACCAGGATGCCGATCTCTGCCCGTACGATCTCGACGGCCGCGCGTGCCTGGGGCCCATCTTCGCGCTCCACCGCTTGATTCCAGACGGCGAACGCCACCCGCACCGCCGCAGCCGATTGAGCTGGCCCGTCGTGGAGGCGTCGCAGGAAGTCGGCGAAGTATTCGAGGGGCAAAGCTGCTGGGGCATGCCCGAGCCCACCAGCGCGCGCGTGGCTTGGGGATGCGCCTCGGTGTTCTTGGGTACTGCCTGCGGCAGTGCCTACGCGCTGATGTCCTGCCGGCCAGCCTAGGATCCCGACGCACGTCATGTCGCTTGCTCCCATACCCAGTACTCGAGTGGCAGAACGCCGTAAACGATGAGACCGGGAGCGCCGCCACGGGTGCGGCGCCGCCGATGCGCCTACCATACACCCGCAACGTTACGGCGCCGGTTGCCCAAGGTTAACGTTAGGTTACCGCTCGCCCGCGTGTTCTGCTCCTCCACCGGCTGCGGGGGTAGACCACCAAGGTGGCGCACATTTGGGGTCTGGCAGCGGCGCGACCGTTCCGGGAAGGTCCCCCCGATAATCTCTTACTCGCGGAAAGGCGACGTCTCCGGGGAGAGCTTCCCCGGAGACGTCGCTCGAAGTGAGAACGCCTGGCGCGCTCCTTACGTTAAAGCAAGGTAGGACGCGAAGGCCTCCTCGCTCTGCACCTGGTTTAGACCGTGAGGCGAGCCGCGTTGGGAGCTGGTCCGGCGGACCGGCCGGCGCCCGGCCCACCACCGGGAGGGCCGTGGTGGCCGCTCGCTTGGTGGACCGCCTGCATCGCCTCGTGGAGCTGGTCCAGAGTCACGCCCCGCTCCTGC
>JACQGX010000014.1 GCA_016199265.1 Chloroflexota bacterium
AGGCAGTAGGCAGTAGGCAGTAGGCAGTAGGCAGTAGGCAGTAGGCAGTAGGCAGTAGGCGGTAGGCGGTATGCAGCGGGGTAGTTCACTGCTAGAGCTATTCAGTTCACTGCCAACTGCGAACTGCCTACTCGTTTGGCGGTTCGGCTCGGGGGTGGTTTTCTCTGGTCGCTTCTGCCGGCGGGCTTGCAGCCGGTGGCCCGCCGTCTCTGTGGCTCCGCAGACCGGGTACTCGTCCCCGTCGTCGCCGTTGTACTCTGCTATTGCCCAAAAGTGTACCACCGGATGTCAACTCACCCCAGCGGCAGACTCACCGGGGCACCGCCGCCGGCGGCGGAGCGGTCGGCGGCGAAGCAGGCCTCGTGCGTATTGGCCGCGTCGGCGAGGTTGACGTGCGATTCGCGCCCAGTGCGGATGCACTCGACGAAGTGGTCGATCTCGCCTTGGAACGGATGGTGCGCGACGTCGCCGCTGTCGGGCATGATGGTGGGAATCTCGACAAAATCGGTTGCGCCGGGCAGCTTACGCGAGTAGAAGCGGTTGCCGCGGATGGCGCCACCGGCGCCGAAGAGCTCGATAGTGAAGACGTACGGCATCCATTGTTCCGTGCAGGCGGAGACGTACCCCATCGTGCCGTTCTCGAAGCGGCACAGCGCGGCGGTATTGGCCGGCGACGCATGGCCGGGCATGATGTCCTTGGAGAGCGCCGTAACCTGCACGACGCCGGCGCCGATAAGGTAGCGCGCCATGTCCATCGCATGGCAGCCGCCGCCGAGCATCGCGCTAATCGGGCTCGTGCGCGGCCCTTCCTTTGCTCCGGGATACCGGCCCTGGACGACGTTATGCCAGTACGCGGTCTGGACGAAGAACGTCTCGCCGAAGACACCGTCTTCGATCATGCGCTTGATCGTGAGCACCAGCGGGTTCCAGCGCAGCACGAAGCTCACCACCGTCTTCACGCCCGCGCGGCGCACGGCATCGTCCATCTTGCCCAGCTCGGCCGGATTGGTCGCCACCGGCTTCTCGATCAGGAGGTGCTTGCCGGCCTGCGCGCCCAAGATCGTCTCCTGCGCGTGGCGTGCCGGCGGCGTGCAGATCGACAGCGCGTCGACGCGCCGGTCGGCAAGCAACGCCGCGTAGTCGTCGTACAGGCGGATACGGCTCAGGTCGAGCCCCACCTGGCGCGCCTTACGCTCTGCCCCCTCCCACGTGCGGCTGCCGATCGCCACCACCTCCACGTGTGGGTTATTCATGTACGCACGCAGGTGCTCGGTCGAGACGTTCCCTGCGCCCTGGATCGCCATTCCCAATCGTTCGACACTTGCCGTTGCCATTCCTGACCTCCTCTGTGGGCGTCAGGGTAGCAATCGAACGAAGGAAGCCCCCACCCTCCGCCCATCCCCGCGTCAGGGAGGGGAGTCCATAGCACAGAGCGGCGCTGGACCGTTCCCCCTCTCCACTCCTGTGGAGAGGGGGCCAGGGGGTGAGGTCACCTCTCCGACAACCACGAATCGCGCGCTTGCTTGAGCGAGACGAAGAGGTCTTCGAGCTGTTGAAGGGCCGGATCGCCCTCGGCATCGTCCGGATCGGGGAGTTGCCGGATGGCGCCCGTAAGCTCGGCGAGCCGGGCAGAAAAGTGCTCGAGCTCGCGCACGAGGTTGTCCCGATTCGTCAGGCAGATGTCGCGGTGCATCAGCGCGTCGCCGCTGGCCAGACGCGTCGTATCGCGCAGGCCGGTGCCGGCCACCGGCCTGCGCTGCCCAAAGTCATCGCCTGCGATGACGGAACGACAGAGCGTCTTCGAGACGGCGAACGCCAGGTGACTGGTGGCGGCGACGGCGCGATCGTGCTCCTCGGCGCTCATCTGCACCGTCCTGGCTCCGGTAGCGGCCGCGATGCGGGTGACCAACTCGACGGCGCCATCGTCTGCGCCGGGTGGCGGGATGACGCACCACGTGCGGTCGTGGAACAGCGCGCCGTCGGCGTGCTCAATGCCGGCAGTCTCCTTACCGGCCATCGGGTGGCCGCCGACGAAGTGGATGCGCCGGGGAAGGAACCGCAGCGCCCATCGCTCGACATCGCGCTTCGTGCTCGCGACATCGGTCACCACTGTCCCGTCGGGCACATGCGGCGCGATCTCCTGCAGCAGACGACGGATCGCCAGCACCGGTGCCGCCAGCACGATGACGTCGGCTTGAACCGCTTCCGCGAGGCAATCAGGCGCCACGTCGACGGCGCCGATCTCGCGCGCCCGCTTGCGCGTCTCCGGCCGGCGTGCGTAGCCGGCCACGTGATAGCCGGCGGCACGAAAAGCGATGCCGGCCGAGCCGCCGATCAGACCAAGGCCGACGATCGCGATACGGGCGATGAGGAATCTCCTTCGGTGAGTAAGGTCAGGGCCGCGGCCGCCCTCATCCTAGCCCTCTCCCAAAGGGAGAGGGCACGAGGGGGCGCGGCAGTGCCGGCTTGGCTGTCTGACCCGCGACCCTCGACCGTTCCGTTACTTGTACTCGACGGGCAGGCCCTGCTTCTTCCAGGACTCAATACCGCCTTCGAGGTTGTAGAGTCTGGTAAACCCGACGGCGGCGGCCATTTCGCAGGCAATAGCGCTGCGCGCGCCGACCTTGCAGTAGAAGAGGATGTTGTCTTCGTTGAGGTGCGCCCGCGGGTTGGACAGCAGCGTGTTCATCGGGATCAGCTCGGAATTGGCAATCTTGCCGTCCTGCGTGATCTCCTTGGGCTCGCGCACGTCGATCAGCTTCACGCCCTGCTCGATCAGCTGCTTCGCCTGCTGAGCGTCGATTCGCTGGAATGGTTCCTGTGTGTTGGCTGGCATTGCTGTGTCGTGCTCCCGTCTACGAAACCGCCGCGCGTGGTGCGGCGTTATCGCAAACACCATCTTGTGCTCTTAAATCTTAACCGCAGGGAGTGTACTGAATGAAACTGCGCCTTGGCGCTCACCTCAACGGCGGGGTAAAGGGGGCGCTCGATCACGCGCGGCGGATCGGCCTCGGCCACGGCACCGGTACCGGTGGCGGCCACGGCTACGCCGGTGAGGGAGGCCCCATCCAGCTTTGGAGCCGCAATCCATCGGCCTGGAAGTGCGTGACCCACGCGCCCGCCGACGTTGCGCGCTTCCGTGAGGGATGTGCTGCGCTCGAGCTCGATCCGATCTTCACGCACGGCATCTACCTCATGAACTTCGCCTCGCCCGACGATGCGCTGTGGGCGCGATCCGTCGACGCGCTCGTCGATCAGCTCGTCGTCGGCGCGCAACTCGGCGCGCGGGCGGTGATCGTCCATCCCGGCTCGGGCATCACGCTCGAACACGAGTCGGCGCTCGATCGCTGCGCGGTTGCCGTCCGGCGTGCGCTCGAACGTACCGAGGATGTCGACGGCCGGCCGCTGGTGGCGTTGGAGACGTGCGCCGGCGCAGGCAAGACGATCGGCCGCACGTTCGGCGATCTCGCGGCGATCTTGGCCCGTCTCGACCAGCATCCCGGCGTGGCGATCGCGCTCGACACGGCACACCTGTACGGTAGCGGCTACGACGTCGCCACACCCGAAGGACTCGACGCGGTCGTCAAGGGAATGCTCGAAGTGCTGCCGGTCGAGCGCATCGTCGTGGTGCACGCCAACGACTCAAAGGTGGCGTTGGGCTCGCACAAGGACCGGCACGAGAACATCGGGCAGGGTACGATCGGCGAGGAAGCCTTCGCCCGCATGCTCGCCCATCCCGTGCTCCACCCACTCCCGTGGATCCTCGAGGTCCCCGGCTACGACGGCACCGGGCCGGATGCGGACAATCTAGCGACGCTGCGCCGGCTCGCACGTGAAGCGTGAAGCGTGAGCTTCACGCTTCACGCTTCAGTCGTCGTCGAGCTCCAGCCGGCGTACCTTGCGGCGGAAGTAGACGAGCGGCGGGTGGTCGGCACCGGCGCCGAGGTCGGACGCCACCACCTCGCCGACAAAGATGCTGTGGGTGTTGCCGCCGGGGTGCTCGGCGACGATATGGCAGTCGAACCAGGCGAGCGACTTCGCCAAGATGGGCGCGCCGGTGGCGGCGGTGATCACCTCTTCGCCTTCGAACTTGCTCGCGTCGCGTTCGCCCTTCTGGCCCGCGAAGACACGGAACGTCTCTGCCTGATCTTCGGCCAGAATGTTCACCACGAATGCGCCCGATTTCTTGAGCAGCGGGTACGTGCGCGTCGCATGGTCGGCGCAGAACAGCACCGTCACCGGATCGGTCGACACGCCGGCGAACGAGCTGGCCACCATGCCATGAGTTACGTCGTCGTGGCGCACGGTGATCACCGTGATTCCGCTCGTCCAGCGGCTCATCGCGGCGCGGAAGTCGTCGATCGATACGGACATGCCTGGTCCTCGAAGGTAATCTGGATTTTGGATTGGGGCGGGTGAGTGGGCGACGTTTTTCTCACGTGGTGAGGGTGCGTTTCGAGCGGTGCCGAGTATGGCAACCGCTGCTCGCCTGCTCGCCCTCGCGCCCTCGCGCCCCTACTCTACCGGCTGCACGTCTGTCCAGGCGCCGTCGTTCTCGCTGCTGCGCACGGCTGCCTCGATGAACGCCATGCCGGCCGCGCCGTCGATTACGTCGGGATGCGGGAATGGCTCGGGTACGTGCTCGCCGTTGCGCCGCCGGATCTGGAGCTGGATCGTCTTGTGCAGATTGGCGAGCGCCTCGTGGAACCCTTCGGGATGGCCGCTCGGCAGCCGCAGATAGGGCGCGATCGAAGCCGGGAAGTAGCCGTATTCGGCACCGAGCCGGAAGATCTGCACCGGCTGGCCGGACTTGAAGAGGCGGAGCGACATGTGGTCGAGCATCGTCCACTCGACGGTGCCCTTATCGCCGATCACGCGGAAGCCGTTATCGTTCTGCGCGCCGATGGTGACCTGCGAGGCGGCGATCGTCGCGATGCCGTCGTTGCTCAGGCGCGCCAGCACGGTGAAGTCGTCGTCGAGCCGGCGGCCGGGCGCAAACGTGTGCAGCCGCGCCTGGACCTGCACCGCGCTGAGACCGGCGACGAAGCGGATGAACTCGTAGGCGTGCGTGCCGATGTCGCCGCCGCAGCCCGAAGCGCCCGCTCTGGAGGGATCGACGCGCCACTGCGCCTGCTGCACGCCCTCATCCTCGGTCCGGCCGGCGAGCCAGCCTTGCGGATACCACGCCTCGACCTTGCGGATGTTGCCCACTTCTTCTTGCCGAACGAGCTCGCGCGCCAACATGACCATCGGCAGACCGGTGTAGCTGTACGCCACGGTAAACGGCAGGTTCGTCTGCCGGGCCAGGCGCACGAGGTCGAGCGATTCGTCGAGTGTGATCGTCAGCGGCTTCTCACACAGCACGGCGATGCCCGTTTCGAGCGCGGCCTTGGCGATGGGGTAGTGCGAATCGTTCGGCGTGACGATGGTGACGTAGTCGATCCGTTCCTGGGCCGGCAGGTTGCCCTCTTCGCGGAACATCGTCTGGTAGTCCGGGTAGCCGCGGGTGAAGAAGAGCTCACGCGCGGCTTCGAGGGAGCCCTGCGGATCGGAGCGGAGCGCGCCGGCGGTGAGCTCGGCCGAGTTATCCATCAAGATGGCACGCCGGTGCGGTGCGCCGAAGAAGTTCGCGGGGCCACCACCCCCAACCATGCCGACCCGAAGCTTACGCTGTTCAGCCATAAGTGCCCTCCTCTATATCGTGTGTGGTAGCGATGCCGCACGCAGCCACGCCGCGACGGCGCCGGTCGTGCGGACTTCTCGAAGCTATAGGGTAGCTCTTGAACGGCCATTCTGGCCCGCAGCCGCGCATTCTGTACGCTCTGGCTGTGGGCCGATCGGTTCGACACGGCTACGGGTGGCACAGCCGCCCGCCGGGGTCCTACCGGCCACAAGCAGGTAGTAGCGAGGTGGCGACTCCGGCTGCCCCGCGCCGTACGCGTGCCGTCCATGCCCGCTCGTCCTGAGCTTGCCGAAGAACGAGCGGGCGTAGGATCGCCAGGAAAGCGCGACTACTGCGGTTCGAATGCGAACGTCAGGTCGGTGCCCGGCAACTCAGCCGACCGGCAGACCCAGTTCGGCTGTCCGGGGCAGTACTGGCCGAGGAAGCGGCTGCCCTGCGCCTGCTGCGCGAGGTCAGGCGGGAGATTCGGGCCGGCCTCGCCGATCAAGATGCCCTTGAAGTAGTCGGCCAGCAGGATGCCCCGTGTTGCGCCCGACTGGGCATCAAAGTGCATGATCCCGCGCTGATACCGTTGGTACACAAAGGCATTGTTCGCCGGATCGAAGGCAGGGTTGCTCGTCGAGAAGCCCCAGATCTGGAGATTGACCAGGGCAGTGAAATCTGGATCGCTTGCTGGATCTGAGCCCGGGACCGTCGTGACGAACGTGGTGAAGAAGCGCACCGGCAGCCCTTGGAAGCTATCCGGCGCCGTCGCCTGGAGATGGGTCAGCACCGCCTGCCCGTAGTTGGGCGTACCGGGTGCAGGAGCGCGCGCCGCCAGATTCGGATCAAAGGCGGGGAATGTCGAGAAGTTGATCTGATTGAACGACATCAGATCCGGGTCCAGCAGGTTCATCGTCTGCACCGGTGCCCCGGGACCACACTGCTGCATCAACTGGCGCTGGAAGAACTGCGTCGTGCAGCCGAGGAAAAGGAACGTCCGTGATACCGGGAAGCCGAACGTATCGACGCCACCCATCGAGTTGAAGAAGTCCCAGAACACATCGTGGTCGACGCGGAAACTCGTCTCAAAGAAGAACCGTGAATCGCGCGGTGCCCGCGGCGCGGGCGGGATAACCCCCGGCGTTGGCGTCGGCTGCGGCGATACCCCGGTCGGCGTCGGCTGCGGCGAGACCGGCGTCGGCGTCGCCTCCTGCCCGGAGGCGCCCGGCACCGTGCCGGCCATCAGCCAGACGGCGATCAAGCCGACCGCCGCCAGCCCAAGCCAGCGTCGACCTCGCCGTGACGCGCCGAATACACTGCCTAATCCTTGCATACTCTACCTCCTATGGACCTAAAACGCCTCCACCCACGCCCCGGCCGCGGTCCATCCGGCCCCGCCACGCGAGTGTCAGGCCGCGGACTAAACTGCATTTGGCGTGCCAAGGCGACGCTCTGGCCGGCTCTGGCCGGCTCTGGCCGGACTGTCGCTGGCACAAGCATTGCGCGAGTACAGGTGGATTCGACGGTACGGATAGGTGGTACGGCTCGATGGAACGCACGCTCGGCCGCACGTCCCTCCAAGCCCCGCGTGACACGGTGACGCTGGCGATTGCCGGAGACGTGATGCTGGGGCGGCTGCTCGACCGCTACATCTGGAGCGATTCGCAGATCGACCCGGCGTACATCTGGGGCGACACCAAAGAACTCTGGCTGCAGCACGACCTGCGCCTGATGAACCTCGAGTGCGTCATCGCCACCAAGTGCGACGACTGGCGGCGCGCGCCCAAGGTGTTTACGTTCTGCGCGCGGCCGCGAGCGCTCGAGGCGCTCGCGGCGATACGTACCGACTTCGTCGCGCTGGCAAACAACCACGTGCTCGACTTCGGTGTCGACGCACTCATCGAGATGCTCGACCTGCTCGACCGGCACGGCATCGCCAGGGCGGGAGCCGGCCGCACCCTCGCCGAGGCGCTCCGGCCGGCGCAGCTCGCCGCCGGCGGGCTTACCGTTGGCGTCGTCAGCCTGACCGACAACGAGCCGGGCTGGGAAGCGGGCGAGACATCACCCGGCGTCAGCTACATCGACTACGACGAGCGCGGGCTGCGCGAGCCGTATCTGAGCCGGATGACGCAACTGCTCGGCGAGACGCGGCAGCAGGCCGATTTAGTCATCGTCTCGGCACACATCGGGCCCAACTGGGGTGAGCCCTCGGCCGCGATGCGGGCGCTCGCCCATCAGTTGATCGACCTTGGTGCCGATCTGTACTGGGGCCACTCCAACCACTCGACGCGCGGGATCGAACTCTATCAGGGGAAGCCGATTCTCTACTCCACCGGCGACTTCGTTGACGATTACGCCGTCGATCCCGACGAGCGGAACGACCTGTCGTTCCTCTTCGGTGTCGTCGTGGAGCGTACGCGCATCCGTCGCCTGCAGTTGTTCCCGGTGAAGATCGATCGCTTCCAGGTCAACCGCGCGCCGGACGACGAGGCGGCGTGGGTCATGGATTGGATGCGGAAACGGTGCAAGCCCTTCGGTACCACGCCGGCCGAGTCGGACGGCACGCTGGTGCTCGACCTGGAGTCGAATCCCTCCGATGGAAGTGGTTCGTAGCGAGCGCGTCGGCGCTTCGCGGCCGCGGGAGGTGCACTTCAGTGCGCACCACGAACCAGTCCTCTCGCGGTGTTCAGAGCGCCAGCCGTCTCGTGCCGATGCCCTCTCGCCGGGCGATCTCCGCCAGGACCCCTTCCCGGCGGCGCGGCGTACGTCCCGGGCGCATCGCGACCGGGGTGTCGCCGGCGAGTGTTTCCGATGAGCGGACGTACAGGTTGCGGTCCTGCAGCGGCAGATCGACGCGCACGTTGCCTCGGCGGTGCGACTCGCGGATGGCAATAGCGATCTCGAGCAGGTGGCGGCCCATGCCGCCCGAGCAGTTTGGCTCTTTGCCGGTCTCGATACAGGCGATGATGTCCTTCACCTGGCCCACACCGGCGCTCCAGATCTTCTGGGGGCGCGGGAAGATGTGGCGCACCGGCGCCGGTGCCGCTCCGGTCACCGCCTGGCCCATCCGCCACAGCTCGAACTCATAACCCTCGTTGGCGTTGCGAATACGGATCATCCCGGTCTCGCCGATGGCGTCGATCGTCCACGTCGCCGGCCCGCTCGGCAGCAGGCGGAAGAAGCCGCGCGCGCCGTTCTCGAACGCGAGGTAGCCGTTGCCGGCCAGGTCGGCGTCGCCGGCCGCCTTCGCGTCGCTCTCGGCTTCACCCACTACCCATGAAACGCGCTCGGAGCCCCCAGCCAGGACGCACATCGCGCCGATGAGGTGGACGCCCATGTGTGAGAGATTGCCCGCGCCATAGGCGGTGATCTGCAGCATCCGGCCGAGCTCGCCGGCGTCGATCAGCGCGCGCGCCCGGCGGTAGTACGCGTCGGAGGCGCGCATCGCGTTCGTGACCAGGACGATCCCGGCCTCGCGGCACGCCTCCACCATCGCGTCGGCGTCGGCCAGTGAGATCGCCAGGGGCTTCTCGGCCCAGATCGCCTTCACCGCCGCACGTCCCTCGCGCACCAGCCGCACGATGTCGAGTACGATGAGAGCGCGGGGCGCCGCCGAGGTGCAGACGCTCACGATATCTGGCTGCTCGCGGACGAGCAGGTCTTCGTAGGACTCGTAGAGATGGTCGTCGGGAATGCCCCAGCGGCGACCAAACGCGGCGCGCTGCTCGGCGTACAGATCGGCTGCCCCGACGACTCGCACATCGGGCACCTCGGCGTAGGAGCCCATATGGCTGAACGGGTACAGCCAGCCCGAGCCCACCTGCTCGTCGTCGATCGTATCCGCGATGCGGCCCAGGCCAATGATGGCGGCGCGGTAAGTTGCCATCGAATCTCCTGATGAGGGTAGTGGAACTGATAGTACCGCGCCGCGCCGTGCGTGTGGCCGTGGGGCGCACGCAAGAGATCCGGATACGCCGTAGGGGCCGTCCTGGGTGGTGCGAAACGGCGGCGCCGCGCGGCACGTGGGCCATGGGAACGGTATCGTGCCGGCGAAGGCGGTAAACAGACCGGCAACTGTCGCCAGTGCGAGAGCAGTCTGCTGGAACCGGCGGCGCGAGATGGACGAGAAGGCGTACACGCCGAGCCCGTAGCCGCCGAGCAGAGCGGGCAGCAGCAATAGCCCGGTCGCCGCCAGTTCGGCAGGTACTCGTGCCAACGCGATGAAGACCACGAGCGTGGCAGTGGAAAGGAGCCAGACGACCGCTGCGCACGTTGCCCGAAATGTATCCTTCCCCGTGCCTTGCGCCGCGAGATAGAGGGCAACGGGCGGGCCGTTGAGTCCCACGCTGCCGGAGAGCACGCCGCTCAGCAGGCCAACGGTGGAGACGGCAACGGCATTCGTGAGATTGGTGCCGGTCGGTAGCTGCCACGGCTGGCCGCGGCGCCGTCGCGATAGCCGCGGCGTGGCGAGTGCTACCAGGGCGACGCCGGCGGTGCTCAGGCCGAGCGCCTGCCGCAGCGTCGCCGCGTCGACCTGGGCGAGCAGCAGGGCGCCGATGGGAATGCCGGCCGCACCCGCGACGGAAAGCTGCGCCGCAAGCCGCACGTCCACCGCTCGACGCACATCCGGTCGCAGGAGCAGCGCCGACACGAGAAGCCAGCCGAGCGCTAGCGCCAGCGGTACCGCATGGGCAGGCACCAAGAGCAGTGAGAGCAGCGGCGCACTCAGCACGACAAATCCGTACCCGGTCATGCTCGATGCCAGCGCCGCGCCGAAAACTACGACGTGAGCCAATTGCGTCTCTGTCTCAGCAGCGTAGTCCAGTGGCTGTACGTGTATCGCTGGTCCTGCGTAGCACCGTCACGCCACCAGCGCCGCGAGCGCGCTGTCACGGAACTCAAGGCCGAGACCAGGACGATCCGGGACCACCACGATCGGCGCCAGAAGCCGCTCTACGATCTGGGCGACCACCTCCGGCCCCACCGGCGCCTGCGCTTCTCCAAACCCGACCAGCCCCGCATCGGTAGTCACCTTGACGAAGACCGTCTCGATCTGCGGCGAATACAGCACCGGATACGGCTGCGCGCGAAAATACCCTGGCAAGCCGGATGACGTCTCGCGTCCCACCAGTGGCTCGCCCTCGACTCCGGCAGTGCCCGCGAACGCATAGTTGTCCTTCGGCACCCGCATCGGAAAGGCCTTCACCTCGAATATCTGCATACCATCTCCGATTCTCGCCGTTTGCGTCTTGTCCTCGTCTCGCTCTCGCCCGCCGCTCAGGCCCGGCGGTTCTCTTGGATGATGCGCGTCCCCTGCTGAACCGCCTCCTGCACCGCGGCTGCGACCGAGGTCTTGCCGTTCCAAGGGGCGCCAAGGATCTTGTTCACCTCAGCCTGCCAGTCGCCGAAGCCGCGGCCCTTCCAGAGGTCTTTGGCGAAGGGATGCGTTTCCTTGAGCACCTGGCGGCGGACCGGGGGTTCGGCCTTCATCCACACCTCTTCGAAGACGCGTTTGTGGCCGGGGGGAATGTTCTGAATCTGTGCGCGGAGCCGCGCCCCTTCCTCGGCGGCAAAGAAGTACGCCAGCGTCCAGGCGGCATCGGGATTCTTGGCGCCACGCAGGATCGAGATGTGGTTGGTCGCCGTACCGGCGGCAGCGGTGCCGTCAGGCCCGCGCGGCACGAACGAGATGTCCCACCAGAAGTTCTTCACCGGGGCGAGTGCCGTGTACGTGACGAACGACGGCGCCCACCACATCGCCACCTTGCCCAGGACGAACGGCTGGCCGCCCAGCGCACGCTCTTCCTCCGCCGTGGGGATAGCCTGATGGCGATAGCGGAGGTCGACCAGCCACTGAATGGCCTCTTGCGCCTTGGCGTCGAGTGTCGTGCGGCTGGGGTTCTCCCGAGCATCGGTCATTGCGCCTTTGTTCTGCCAGATGGCCGATGCGGTGAGGTACGGCAGGCCGTACGATGCCATGAGCCCCCACTGGCTCTCCTGCGGGCTGCCAGCAACGCGACGGGTCAGCCGCTGCGCCGTGGTCAGCAGATCGGCCCACTTCCACGTGTGGGCCGTCGGAGGCGGTGGCACATTTGCCTTCTGGAAGAGGTCGCGGTTGTAGTACAGCAGCGGCCCATGTCCCGTGATCGGAAAGGCGTAATACTTGTTGTTCAGCCGGAGGTATTCCACGCCGCCCGGAAAGAACTCGTCGGCCGAGACGCGCGCCCGGCGCATATGGTCGTCGAGCGGCAGAAAGAGCCCGTCGAGCGCAAAGTCCACCGACCACTGGTATTCCACCTGCGCCACGTCGGGCGGTGTTCCTCCGGCAAGCTGCGCTTTCAGACTGGTGGTGTGCGTGCTGGCGTTGGCCGTAAAGTCTTGCTCGACCGTGATCTTGGGGTACTTCTGCGCCCAAGCCTCCATCGCCGCCTCGTACGCCTGCCGCGCCGGCTCGCCGGGGAGGTAGGTCTTGAAAACGACGGCCCCACTGGCTCGCGCCGACGGTTTGCTGCCCTGATCCCAGGCGGCGGCTGGGCCGCACGCCGCTCTACCACCAGGTCCTGGAGACGCTGCGCCGGGAGATTCTGGAGGAAGACTTGCGCCCGGGAGACCAGGTGCCCACCGAGCCCGAGCTGATGGCCCGTTTCGGTGTCAGTCGCACGACCGTCCGCCAGGCGCTCGCCGAGCTCGAGCACGAGGAGCTGATCTACCGCCGCTCGGGCAAGGGCACGTTTGTCACACAGCCGAAGATCGAGCAGGAACTGACCGCCCTCACCGGTTTCGTCGAGGACATGGTGGCGCTGGGTATGGAGGCAAGCGCGCGTGTTGTCGGCATCGAGCGGGTTCCTGCCGACGAAACCGTCGCATGCCACCTCCGCGTCGCTCCCGGCAGCACCGTCGTGCGACTCGAGCGGGTGCGGCTGGGCAACGGCGAGCCGCTCTCGTTCGACGTCACGTTCCTGCCGCCGGCGCTTGGCGAGCGAGTCGCCCGCGAAGATCTCACCGTCCACCCCATCTTCGCGCTGCTCGAAGATAAGTACGGCATCCCCCTCGGTTATGCCGACTATTGCATGCACGCTGCTACGGCCGACCGCACGGTCGCGCGCCATCTGGAAATCGCCCGTGGCGCGCCAATCCTGCTCATCGAGCGGATGACCTACGCCGAGGCGGGCACGCCGCTCGACTACGAGCGGCTGCACTACCGTGGCGACCGCGTCAGCTACCGCATGCGCCTGCTGCGCCGCGCCCCCGGCCGCACGAGCGAAGCCGCCGGCTAGACCGGCCGGTGCCGGCAATCTGTGCTGCAACGGCGATCGTGGGGTGCATGGGACAGCTTAGAGCTGGGCCCGTCGGATTGATGCGGCGATCGACTCCAGGCAGCGAGCAGCTTGCGGCGTTACTCCATAAACTCGCGCATCACGTTTTCGGCCTGCAGCCTCATGTCCCGCAAGGTCGCATCGGGGCCCTGTTTGCCTTCGAGCAGCGAGTTTAGCGCGGTGTTCATCGCCTTCTGGATCTCGACCGAGCCCGGATAGGGGAAGTAGGCGTAGCGGCGCGCCTGCGCCATCAACTCGTTGGCCCGGCGGCGCCACGGCTGCGCAGCCTCAATGGGCCGCCTTTCGCTCGTTTGCCCGGTTGCCCGCCCCAAACCCTTCCGATTTTCGGCTGAACGTGTTAACATTTACTAATGTGGTGCTTGTGAATTTTTTCACAAAGTACTGTTGTTGGCGAGAGTGGAGGAATGATCGCAACACTAGACCGCGTGGCCGGCCGCTTGGCCGCTGCCAGTCCGGAGAAACTGCCGGATACCCTCGTCCCCGCGGGCGACGAGGTCTGTAATTACGAGTACAGCTACGAGGATCTGTTCAGCGAACGCCTGCGCGCTGCCAGCCAGCCGGTGACGCACCTCCAGGTGCCACTGCCGCCGGAGTACGTCAACATGTCGCCGGCGGCGCTCGACGCGCGCATCGCCGCCGCAAAAGCGGCGCTCGGTACACGGCTGACCATCCTCGGCCATCACTACCAGCGCGACGCGATCATCAAGTTCGCCGACGCGCGGGGTGATAGCTTCAAGCTCTCGCAGTTCGCGGCTGAGCGTCACGAGAGCGAGTACATCGTCTTCTGCGGTGTGCACTTTATGGCCGAGAGCGCCGATATCCTCTCGGCGCCGCACCAGAAGGTGATCCTGCCCAACATGGCCGCCGGCTGCTCGATGGCCGATATGGCGCCGACCGACGAGGTGCTCGACTGCTGGGCGCAGCTTGCCGACTTCTTTGGTCCCGACCACGGCATCGTGCCGGTGACGTACATGAACTCGGGCGCCGCGCTTAAGGCCTTCTGCGGGAAGAACGGCGGTATCGTGTGTACCAGCTCGAATGCGCGCGCCGTCATCGAGTGGGCGCTCGAGCGGGGCAAGAAGATCCTGTTCTTCCCGGATCAGCATCTGGGGCGGAACACGGCGCTGGCGATGGGCTTCTCGCTCGAGGACACCGCGCTCTGGACGCCCGGCAAGGACCTGGGCGGCAACGCCGACGACGCGCTCGAGCGGGCGACCTTTATTCTGTGGAAGGGCCATTGCTCGGTGCACGGCCGGTTCAAGCCCGAGCAGGTCCACGAGGCGCACCGCCGGTACCCCAACGTCAAGGTGGTTGTCCACCCCGAGTGTGTGCGCGAAGTCGTCGCGCTCGCCGACTGCAATGGGTCGACCGAGTACATCATCAAAGTCGTGACCGAGTCGCCCGCCGGCAGCGTCTGGGCAATCGGCACCGAAATCAACTTGGTCAATCGTCTGCAGAAGGAGCAGCCGGACAAGACGATTTTCTGCCTCGATCCGGTCATCTGCCCGTGCAGCACGATGTACCGCATTCACCCGGCATACCTCGCCTGGGCGCTCGACAACCTCGTCGAAGACCGCAGCGTCAACCAGATCAAGGTTGACGGAGAGGTCGCCCGGTGGGCCCTCGTCGCCCTCGAGCGTATGCTGGCGATCAAATAGGCGTCAGGGGCCGGGGATGTCCGGCGAACAAAGAACCGCCTCCCGTCACGACGGGAGGCGGTTCGCTTTTGTCCTTGGCCCCTGGCCCCTATGCCGACATTTCCTCGGGGATGGCCGGCCGGTCGAGGCGCAGCTCGAGATCGGGACGACCTTTGCCCCGGATGACGTCGGCGGTGACGACGCAGCGCTTGACGTCGGCGCGCGACGGAATCTCGTACATCACGTCGAGCAACACGTCCTCGATCGTCGTCCGTAGACCGCGGGCGCCGGTCCTCTGGTTGATCGCCAGGTCGGCCGCCGCCTCGAGCGCGTCCTCGCGGAAGGTGAGATCGACCCTATCGAGCGCGAAGAACTTCTGGTACTGCTTGATGATCGCGTTCTTCGGCTCGGTCAGGATGCGCATCAGATCGTTCTTCGTGAGCGCATCCAGGCTTACCGTCACCGGCAAGCGGCCGACGAACTCGGGGATGAGGCCATACTTGAGCAAATCGTCGGTCGAGACGTGCCGCAGGATCTGGTTGTCGGGGCCGTCATCCCCCGTCTGCCTGGTGTTGAAGCCGACCGCGCGCGTGCGGCCAATACGCGTGGCGATGACTCGGTCGAGCCCTTCGAATGCGCCCCCGCAGATGAACAGGATATTGGTCGTGTTGATCTGGATGAAATCCTGATGGGGGTGCTTCCGGCCGCCTTGAGGGGGGACGTTCGCCACTGAGCCTTCGATGATCTTGAGGAGCGCCTGCTGCACACCCTCGCCCGAAACGTCACGCGTGATCGATGGGTTATCGGCCTTGCGCGTGATCTTGTCGATCTCGTCGATGTAGACGATGCCGCGCTCGGCCCGCGCGATGTCGTAATCGGCCGCCTGGATCAGGCGGAGCAGAATGTTCTCCACGTCCTCGCCGACGTACCCCGCTTCGGTAAGCGCGGTGGCATCGGCGATGCAGAATGGCACGTCCAGAATCTTGGCCAGCGTCTGTGCCAGGAGCGTCTTGCCGCAGCCGGTCGGCCCCACGAGCAGGATATTGCTCTTCTGCAGCTCGACGTCGTCGACCTGCATCCCCGCGCCGATGCGCTTGTAGTGGTTGTAGACCGCGACCGAGAGCACTTTCTTGGCGCGGTCCTGCCCGATCACATACTGATTGAGCAGCTCGTAGATACGCTTCGGCGTTGGAATGCGGTTGGACGGAAACTTCGCCTTCTGAGCCGGCTGGGCAGACTCTTCTTCGATGATCTCCCGGCACAACTCGATGCATTCGTCACAGATGTACACCCCACCCGGCCCCGCAATAAGTCGACGTACCTGCTCCTGAGTCTTTCCACAAAAAGAGCACCGGTACTGGATACGGCTGTTCCGTTGGTTGGGCATAGGTTCTTGTCACTGACCCTTAGGAGCATGGATTTGGGTGTTGCCGTCGGCGGGTTGTCCCGTCATGTACTTCCACTCCTACCGTACCGCAAAGGGCATATCGGCCAAAGAGTAGGGGACATTTGGGGGACAGCGCCTCAGTTACTTCTCTGATTGTCCTCTGGCACCGGTCCGACATCTTCGAAGCGCCTGGACGGCATCTTCTGGCGTCTATCCGGCGTCTATCCGGCCGCCTGTTCGATCTGTGCCGACGTTTCGGTGATGACTCCGTCGATGATCCCGTACTCCACCGCCTGCTCCGCGGTCATAAAGAAGTCGCGGTCGGTATCGCGTTGGATGCGCTCCAGCGGCTGGCCGGTGTGCTTCGCCAGGATCTCGTTGAGCCGGCTGCGCAGGCGCAGGATCTCACGCGCCTCGATCTCGATGTCGGTTGCCTGTCCACCGCGCGTCTGCGGCGCCCACGGCTGATGAAGGTGGATCGTGGAGTTGGGAAGGGCGAGGCGCATGCCCTTCGTGCCGCCGACCAGCAGGATCGTGCCGAAGCTCATCGCCATCCCGTAGCAGATCGTCGAGATGCGGCACTTGCCGGTGCTGGTGACGTACTGCATCGTGTCGTAGATCGCCAGGCCAGCGTAAATGCTGCCGCCCGGCGAGTTGATGTACATCTGAATGTCTTTGTCCGGATCTTCAGACTTCAGCAGGAGCAACTGTGCGACGATCAGATTGGCGATCTGCTCGTCGATCGGCGTCCCGACGAAGATGATCCGCTCGCGCAAGAGACGCGAGTAGATGTCCATGCCCCGCTCGCCGCGTGGCGTCGTCTCGATTACGTACGGAATGAGGCCCATATCTTCAATTCCTCCTGCATTACGGCATCTCCGGCATCGTTGGCGTCGTCAGCGCGGGCCGGGCCGGCCCGCGCTAGGCGCTGCCTATCCTTGGGCCCGGACCGGTGCGCCGGCCTCTTCCGGAGCGCTGCCGGCACTGGCTGCCACTGCTTGTGGTGTCTGTGGTGGTGCCGGTGGCGTTTCGGCGGTTTCAGCCGCCGTCTCCAGCGTGCCTGCCTCGGTCTCGGTTTCAGCCGCCGGATGGCCACCAGCGTTCTGCACCAGGCGTTCCATGGCCTTGTGCCGGCGCAGGCTGTTCTCGATGCGGCGTCGCGAGTCCTCGGTCGAGAGTGCGCGCCGCACCTGTTCGGCCTCATCGCCGTAGTTCTGCACCGTGCGCTCGATCTCTTGTTCGATTTCTTCCGGGGAGACGGTCAGCCCTTCCCTCTCGGCGACTTCGTCGAGCACCAATCGTGCCTTCAACTGGCGTATCGCCTGCTCGCGGGCCTCGTTCCGCCAGTCCTCTTCGCTCCGGCCGAGCATGGCCAGGTACCGCTCGAGTGTGATCCGCTGTTGCGCCAGCGTCTGCCGGTGCTCTTCGAGCACGCTTTCGGTTTCGGCATCGATCATCCGATCGGCAATTTCGAAAGTGGTCTGCTCGATTGCGGCATCAATGACCTTGTTTTCGGTCGCAACCCGCCCGGCGCGCAGCGCATCGGCGCGCCGGCGCCGGCGCATGTCGTCTTTGACCTCCGCCAGTGTGTCGTAGTTGCCCAACGATTTGGCGAACTCGTCGTCGAGCTCAGGGAGTTGCCGGCGTTTGATCTCGTTCACCGTCACGGTGAATTTCGCGTTGCGAGTCTCAGGCGCTTTGCCCTCTTCGCCGCCCGGTTCACCCGGCCCAGGGCCAAGCTGCCAGGAGAGCATGAACTCGCGCGTTTCACCCGGCTTGGCGCCGAGCAACTCCTGGTCGAAGCCTTGCGGATACCCGTTCTCGCCGAGCACGACCTCCACGTCCTTGCGCTCTGAGGTGCGTCCGGGGCGATCGTCTTCCTCCACGAACTCGATTGAGAGATCGACAATCGCCTGATCGCCCATCTCTTGACCGCGGTCTTCCACCGGGATCCATTGGGCCTGCGATTCGCGCAGGCGCTCGACGTGGCGATCGACTTCCTCCTCGTCGATCTTGACCTCTTCGGGCTCGATGGTGAGGTGACGGTAATCGCCGAGTTCCACCGTCGGCCGGACGGTGACCGTTGCTTTAAAGACGAGGGGCTTCCCGCGTTCGACCTGCAGAATGTCGAACGACGGACGTTCGATAGGGTAGACACCCGTTTGTTCCACCGCTGCGTCGTACTGCTTGGGGAGGAGCCGGCGGAGCGCTTCTTCGTCGATGGCGGCGGTACCGACGTGCCGCTCGACGAGCGGACGTGGCGCCTTGCCGCGCCGGAAGCCGGGAATGTTGACGCGCCCTGCGATTCGGCGCCAGGCCTGATCGACGGCGCGGTCGAAGTCCTCTGGCGCCACCTCGACGGTGAGTTCGGCGACGCCAGGACCAGGTTTTTCGGTCGTGACCTTCACACGTTTCCTCGTCCCCCCAAATCGCGCCGAGAACAGCCTCGCACCGGTGAAACTACCGGCAGCGCGGTCAGTCCTCGCCGCCCGTTGGCTCTCAGCAATGGATTCCTGAGAAAGGAGGGGGCAATTCGAATTCTAGCACAGCCCCTCTCTGGGGATGTGGCCTGGAACCATGTACCATCAATTCACAGAACCAACGCACAGAAACGCATAGAGGGGAGTAATGGCGTTCATTCGACCCGCTGACCAGGACAAGCTGCGCGCCCGCTTCGAGCGCGAGCTGCAGCACGACGTTCGGCTCATCCTTTTTGTCGAGCCGCCGACCGGCCTCTTCATCCCCGGACGCGAAGAGTCGCAGACGGCGCGCCCGACCCAGCAGTTGCTCGAAGAGGTCACCTCGTTGTCGCCGAAGCTGCTGCTGGAGGTACACGACCCCCGCACCGCGCCGGAGCTCGCGGCGCGCTATCAAGTGCAGCGGACTCCAGCTATCGTCCTGATGCCGGCGATGGAGTCGACCGTCGACGGTCCTGGCTCGGCCGCCGGCCCAAACGGCGCCGGCCCGGCCGGTGGGCTCGTCCGGTTTTTTGGCATGCCGGCCGGCTACGAGTTCATGGCGCTGATCGACGACATTGTCGACGTCTCCCGCAGCCAGACGCGCCTTTCGGATACGACGCGCGAGGCGCTGGCGGCGCTGCCCGGTCCCGTACACCTGCAGGTGTTCGTCACGCCGACCTGACCGCACTGCCCTTCGGTCGCCAGGTTGGCGCACCAGATGGCAATGGAAAGCCGGCAGGTCACGGCCGACGTGATCGAGGCCAACGAGTTCAGCCAGTTGAGCGCGCGTTACGCGGTGCAGGCCGTTCCCAAAACGGTCGTCAACGATCGGGTGGAGTTCCTGGGAGCGATGCCCGAGGGGCGCTTCCTACTGGAGGTGCTCCGCGCCTTTCCGGAGGCCGGCGAGACCGGCGAGGCCGGCGAACGCTCCGGCCAATAGGCCGCGGCGGCCGCTCATTGGGGGCGACAGTGGCGCCCGCGCCGGCGCCGCCGCCGCCCGGATCGTGACGCGCACGGGGTCCAGGCAGACGTTCCGGGGACCGCCACCGGCTGTAGGGGCGTATAGATATACGCCCGGCCGCTGCCTCCTCCCATGCGTCGGCTTCCTGGTTGCACAGATGCGCCATGAACTCGAGCTCCACGGCAAGGTGGTCGGGCGCTTCGCCCAGCCCTCGACCGACCACCACCCCTCCGGCGAGATACTCACGTTCTAGCTGCGCCTCCACGAGGCCGCTGATCTGCCCGCCCGGCTCCAGATAGTAGGACTCATACAGCGGGCACCGCACGTTGCGCGAGCCCACCACGAACAGGCGTACGTACTCGGATTCCAGTTCCTCGCGCCCTCCTGCCGCGGTTGCTGCGAGTTCCGCGAGCGCCTCCAGCAGTCGCCGCCACGGTGCAAAGAAGGCGAGCCGAGCGAGGAGCGAATCGTACTGCCGGAATTCGGCAGCGGCCTGGGGGAGCTCCGTCAGGCGTTGTGCCTCGGGATAGAGGAAGACGGAGGCGAACAGCCGGTAGGCGCCGCGCCGCAGCCACGCCAGCTCGGCGAGCGCCCGCCG
>JACQGX010000200.1 GCA_016199265.1 Chloroflexota bacterium
ACCCAGCCCTTCTGGGACAGCGTGCGGGCGCACGCCATGGCCATCCAGTGGTGCGCCGCCTGCGAACGCTACGTCTTCTACCCACGAGCGCTCTGCCCGTACTGTCTCGGCAGCGCCTTGGCGTGGCGTCCGATCAGCGGGCGCGGCACGCTGTACGCGTTCACCATCGTCCACCGTGCCCTCGCACCGGAGTTCCAGCCGGACGTGCCCTACGTCGTGGCGCTCGTCGAGCTGGACGAGGGTATCCGGCTGATGACCACCATCGCCGACGTGCCGCCCGATCCCGCCCACGTCCGGATGGGCATGCCGGTCGAGGTGGCCTACGACGACATCACCGCCGAGGTCACGCTGCCGCGCTTCCAGCCGCTCTAGACAACAGGGGCAGTGATGGGTCCCCGGAAGTGCCGCCTGCACCCCATCGCACCGGACGCCGTGCTGGCGGACGTGGTGGCGCAAGGTAGCGTGGACGGCTACTAGGTGCTTGGCGACATCATGCGGGTGCAGGCAAAACTTCCGGGCCATCTACCGCTCGCCCTGAGCGCAGCCGAAGGGGCGAGCGGAGAAGAATCCGGAACTACTGCGCGCACCCGCATCATGCGGCGGCTACGACCGTTGATCAGTGCGGCAGATTACCCGCAGTGGCTCTGCATCCTCGAAGAACACGCGCAGCTCGACGTGGTCTTCACCCGACTGCACCGGCACTAGATCGCGTATCCGCTTCCCGCGCCGCGCCTCAAGGTCGCGCTGGCGCGCCACTTCGCGCAAGTACCAGAACTCGAGCACCCGGAACGCCAGCGCATCCGCCGGCTCCGGCGCCAAACGAAGCCGGCGGTTGAGCTCCACCTGCCGCCGGCTCACAAGCGTCGTGCCCCGTAGGTCGACAAGCGCCCGCGTCCACGTGGCGCTCCCAACGACCCCCGCGGAAAGCGGTTCCAAGTAGAAGCCGTAGAGTGGCGTCCTCCCTTGGGCCATCCGGCCCCACGACCCGTGAGGGTACTGCTCTTCGAAAACAATGGGCGCAACAGCAACCCGAGAGTCCCAGCGCTCCCGACTTCGGCCCTGATTGTAGTACCGGTCAAGCTCGCAGGAGTCCATGACCACCACGGCCAGTGCGGGCCACACCTGGACCTCGCCACTCGGCATCCGCGCGTCACGGACGAGAAACGAGCCCGTATAGGCCGGCACCTCCACCCGCCGGTGTGGCTCGGGCTGCGGCGGATCGGGTTCGCCAAGCGTGCGGGACTGGGGCAGGTACAGGTATGCGATGTCGCTCCTGGATACCCGGTCGCCAGGCCCGACCGGCTGGTCAAACGACACACTCGCACCTAGCGCAGGCCGAAGCGCTGCTGTAACGTGTCTCGGCCTCGGAAGCGGGCGGCGAGCGCAGCGGTCGAGGCCAGTTCCGTCTCGTCGAGATCGGCCTCGGTCGGCTCCGTCCAGCCATCGGGCACGGGAGCCGTCGTGAGCGACGCGACCACTCGGGCGAACTCCTCATCGCTGATGGGGCGGTCCATCCGCGGCTGTGGCACCCGGGAAACCGGCTCAATACGCACAAGCTCGTCAATGCCGAGGTCGAGCGCCGCGCACAACTTCGCCAGGGTCCCCAAACGAACCTCGCTCAGGTTGACCTTGCCGGTTACGAGTTGCGACAACGGCGTCGGGCCGAGGCCACTGCGCCGCGCCACCTCCGCCCACGACCGGATACCCCGCCGGCGGCGCGCATCCTCCAGCGCCTCGTCGAGCCGGATAGAGATCCGTACTACTTCCTCCGGCGTTTCGACCGACTGTTCCACTGGCATTGTCATCACTCCCAACTGCACTCGATTATATCGGTGAAGCCATAGGGTATTTCCTTGAAACGATATCTACTAGCGGGCTTCGTGTCAATCGGTCAACAGAGATTAGCGCCGCGTGTGTCGCTATTGTAGATGCCAGGCCCAGTGATTACACTGCCGCGTGAGAATACGCCGGCCTGGTAGGTCACAATCGCCGTAAAGGGCTCACGCGCCGGAACCGAAGAGGGTTGGACGGTTCGGGCTGCACGATCGGGTGCGCAACGCCATGACGCCGGGAGCGCTGGAGGCGTTGCTGTTTCGCGGCCGGAGTGCCGCTGGCCCGTGTAGTGAGCGAGACGTCACGCGTCATCGACTACGTCTTGCGCAACGAGCTATCGTAGATCTGGACCAACAACTGCTCTTTCCCGGCGTGAGGCATACGTGTGCCCATTCGTTCCCCTTCCCTTTGGGAGAGGGCTAGGGGGCAGGTCCCGGTATAGTCGAATCCATGACCTCAACCGAAACGCCGCTGCGCCGGCTCCCGCACTGGGACATGACACCCATCTACGCCGCGTTGGACTCGCCCGAGTTCGCCGCCGCCTTCCGGCATGTGCTCGACGCACTCGACGAGTTGTACCGGTTGGCCGACCGGTACGGAATTCGTCGCCGGGAGCAGCGGGACGTCGAGGCACACACGGTCGAAGCGTTCGAGGCGGTGACCAGGCGCCTGAACGCGTTGCGCGAAGACGTGCAGACCGTCGACGCCTACCTCTCGGCGTTCGTCACGACCGACTCACGCAACGACGCGGCGCAGTCGAAGCTCTCGGAGCTCGAGACGAAGCTGGTCGATCTCCAGAAGCTGGAGACGCGTTACCAGGCGTGGCTCGGCTCGCTCGACGTCGAGGCGCTGCTCGAACGCTCGTCGATGGCGCGCGAGCACGCGTTCGCGCTGCGTAAAGCGGCCGTCGAGGCCCAGCATCAAATGGGCGAGCCCGAGGAGGACCTCGCGGCGAGTCTCAATCTCTCCGGCGCGCTCGCGTGGGGTAAGCTGCACGGGAACGTCACATCGCGCATCATGGTGCCGGTGCACTTCCCGGCCAGCCGCAGCGGCAAGCCGCGGGGCAAGACCGAAGACCTGCCGATGAGCGCCGTACGCGGTCTGGCGCACGATCCCGATCCGGCCGTGCGGAAGGCGGCGTACGACGCCGAGCTCAAGGCCTGGCCAACGGTTGCCGTCCCGCTGGCAGCCGCGATGAACGGCATCAAAGGACAGGTCAATACGCTTAATGCCCGCCGCGGCTGGCACGACGCGCTCGATCCGGTGCTCTTCGCCAACAACGTCGACCGCGCGACGCTCGATGCGATGCACGAAGCCTGCCTCGAGTCGTTCCCCGACTTTCGGCGCTATCTGCGCGCCAAGGCGCGGCTGCTCGGTAAGAGAGCGTTGCCGTGGTGGGACCTCTTTGCGCCCGTCGGCGGCCCGGAAGCCGAACGGCATTGGGAACTCGGCGAGGCGGTCGATTTCGTGAGTACCCATTTCGGCACCTACTCCGAACGGCTGGCCGGCCTGGCACGGCGCGCGTTCCGGGAGCGGTGGATCGACGCCGAGCCGCGCAACGGTAAGCGCGACGGCGCCTTTTGCATGCCGGTGCGCGGAGTCGAGTCGCGGGTGCTCCTCAACTACGAGCCGTCCTTCAACAGCGTCCAGACGCTGGCGCACGAGCTCGGCCACGCCTACCACAACGTCAACCTCGCCAAGCGCACGCCC
>JACQGX010000208.1 GCA_016199265.1 Chloroflexota bacterium
CGCCCCAGACGGCGGCTCCGGCGCGGCTCGTGTACATGTCACCGGCCGCCTCGGGGGGCCGGCTGGATCTGGAAGCGCAGGTCCTCAAGGACTTCAACCAGAGCCGGCCCAAGGGCGACGTCGTGGTCGATGTTGCGGCCGGTCCCGGCGGCTGGGGTGGCCTCCGCGAGAAGTTCATCGTCAGCGCCGCCGGCGGCCAGCCCGTTGCCATTGTCCAGAATGGCTGGGGCGGCTGGATGGACTTGGCCGAGGGCGGCAGTATCGTCGAGTTGACCCCCTACTTCAAGCGCGACCGGATCGACCCCAGGATCTTCCTGTCCGAGGCGATCAACGAGTACTCCGACGGTGCCAAGATCTGGGCCCTCCCCACCAGCCTCTCCGTCGACGCCATCGCCTACAACATCGACCTCTTCGACAAGGCCGGGCTCAAGCCTCCGCCCATCGACCCCAACGACAAGACCTGGACGATGGAGAAGTTCCTGGAGTACGCTCGGCTGCTCACGAAGCTGCCGGATCAGGTGGGCTTCGGCGGCAGCATCGCCGGCGACAACAGCGGTGGGATGACCGAGGGCACCCACTTTGGCCAGGGGCCGTGGGACGACGCCAAGAAGCAGAGCCAGTTCAACACCGAGGGCATGCGCAAAGGGCTCCAGTACTGGCTCGACCTCCTGGTCAAGCATCACGTCCAGCCGATGTCCGACGAGGCTGCCGCCCTACGCGGCGGCATGAGCGGCAATCTGTTCCTCACCGGCAAGGTGGGCATGCAGGTCTTCTATTCTCAGACCGACCGGCTGCCCTTCCGCTGGGGCCTGGCCACGCTCCCCTACTCCGGGCCACCCGGTAGCAAGAACATCTCCGGGCGCATCTTCGCCCACGCGCTGCACATGGGCCAGGTGAAGGAGAAGGAGGCCGTCTGGGAAGTGTTCAAGTGGCTGACCAAGCCGGAGAACGGCGGTCGCTTCGTGATCACCGCCGGCCACGCCACCTCCCCTATTATCAAAGGAGGTTCGGACATCGCCCAGAAGGCTCACCTCGACCGCACCGGGGTAGACGCCCGTGCCTACGTACAGGTGGCGCAGCACGCCAAGATCGCCGGCTGGGGAATGGAGAAGTACGCCAACTGGCCCAAGGTCGACCAGGAGCTCCGCACGCCCTACACCGACTTCCGCGCCGGCAAGATGTCCGTCGGCGAGTACACCGAGCGGGCGGCGCGGATCGTCAACGAGCAGTTGCTTCCGAAGACGAGATAGCGGAGACGGAAGGAGAGGAAAGAGAGATGCGCGCAGGCGTCGCGAAAGTCTGCATCACGCCGCCGGTGGGCACCTGGCAAGGGGGCTACGGCGCCCGCACCCGGCCCTGCGAGGGAGTCCACGACGACCTGTACGCTCGGGCGCTGGTGTTCGCCGAGGGAGGCGGCGGCGCCGGTGCCGGATCACGTGTCGCCATCGCCAGTGCCGACCTGGTCGGCCTCGACCGCGACTCGGTGCAGCGCGTCCGCCGCCGCGTCCAGGAGTTGACCGGGGGCCCGTCCGGTGGACGGGCGATCGCGCCGGAACGGGTGCTGATCGTCACCTCACACACGCACGGCGGCCCGAGCACCCTCGACCTCGCGCGGGCTGACGACGGCAGCGCGCCCTCCCAGCTGGCCGATCCCGATTATCTGGTCGTGGCGGAGAAGGCCATCGCCGGCGCCGTGGCCTTCGCGGCCCGAGATCTCCGCCCGGCCACGCTCTTCCTCGGCGAAGGAAGCGCCGGCTTTCACGTGAACCGGCGGTTGCCCACGCTGGCGGGCATGGCGATGCGGCCCAATCCCAACGGTGTCGCGGACCGGCGCGTCGGCGTACTGAGGGTGGCCCACGCCAGTGCGCCCGACGGGCCGCCGCTTGCGGTCGTCTTTCACCTGGCCTGCCATGCGACGGCTGTGGGCGGCCAGAACTACTCGATCACCGCCGACTGGCCGGGGGCAGCGGCCGCCTTCGTGGAGCAGGCCTACGGTGGCGACGGCGGCGCATCGCCCCACGGCACGCAGCCGGCGACGGTCGCGCTGTTCCTCCCGGGCTGCGGCGGCAACGTGCGGCCGAACTTTGCCACGCCCGAGGGCCGCTTCCGCTCGGCCACCTGGGAGGAGCTGGCCTCGCTCGGGCGGACGCTGGGTGGCGAGATCGTCCGCGCGGCCGAGCAGGCGGCACCGCTCGACGGCGTCGCTGGGGCCGGCGACCTCGGTGCGGCCGCGGTGAACGTGCGGCTGCCGTTCGCCACGCTGCCGGATCGCGCCACGCTGGAGATGGAAGCCGGCGGCAGCGGGCGCGATCGGACGTGGGCCCAGGCGCTGCGGCGGCGGCTCGAGGCCGGCGGGCTGCCGCCAGACGTCGAGGCCGAGGTGCAGGTGCTGAAGCTGGGTGCACTGCGCCTGGCGGCCATGCCCGGCGAGGTGTTCGTCGAGATCGGCCTGCACGTGCGCCAGGCGCTGGGTGAGCCAAGCTGGGCGCTGGGCTACGCCAACGGCGTCTACCTGGGCTACGTGCCGACCGCCGCCGCCCTCGTGGAGGGCGGCTACGAGCCCGGGGCGTACCGCTATTTCCACTATCCCGCGCCGCTGGGGCCGCAGACAGAGGATCGGCTGGTCGAAGCGGCCCAGCAGGCCGCACGGGCCTTGGGCGCCTGAGTGGCAAGCGCGACAAAGCGAGTACGACAGGACGAGCAAAGTGGAAGGATGACGAGAGATGGTGGTTACAGCAGAGCAACTCGCGCTCCTCGGTGGCACGCCGGCCATCACGCTTGACCAAACGGCGGCTGCGCGGTGGCCGATCGTCGAGGCGGAGGAACTGGCGGCGATACAGGAAGTCGCGGCGGCGGGCCAGTGGTCGAACGCGCCGGGCGTCCAGGAGTTCGAGGCAGAGTTCGCCGCGTACATCGGCACGCACCACGCGCTGACGACGAACAACGGCACGGCTGCCCTGCACGCCGCGTTCTTTGCGCTGGGGCTGGGGCCGGGCGACGAGGTGATCTCGCCGTCGGCCACCTATTGGGCGACGGCGATGCCGATCCTCAACGTGGGGGCCATTCCCGTCTTCGCCGACGTCGACCTGCACACGATGAACGTCAATCCTGCCGACGTCGAGCGCCAGATCACGCCGCGGACGAAGGCGATTGTCGTGATGCACGCCGGTGGGATGCCGTGCGAGATGGACGCGTTCGTGGACCTCTGCCGCCGCTACGGCCTGCGGCTGGTGGAGGACGCGTCGCACGCCCACGGCGCCACGTACCGCGGCCGGAAGATCGGCTCGTTCGGCGACGTCGCCGCCTTTTCGCTCCAGACGAGCAAGCTCTGTCCGGCGGGCGAGGGCGGAATCTTGATCACGAACGACGAGGCCTTGCTGCGCCGCGCGACGGCGCTGGGCCACTACGAGCGCCTGGGCCGCCGGCCGGCGCTGGCCACGGGCCACGAGGAAGGCGTGGAAGAGGACGAATACGATCGCTTCCGGCACACGGCGTTCGGCTACAAGTACCGCATCAGCCCGCTGAACGCGGCGCTCGGGCGCGTCGCGCTCGCCAAGCTCGATGCCCGGAACCGGCGGCGGAACGAGGGCATCCAGTACCTCCTGGACGCGATCTCGGAAATCGCCGGGTTGACGCCGCCGCAGATCCCCGCCTACATCGAGCGCGTCTACTACGGCCAGCCGCGCGTCCGCTACGACGCGGCCGAATTCGGAGGGCTACCGATCGAGCGCTTCGTCGACGCGCTCCGGGCCGAAGGCGCCCGTGTAAGTGGTGGGACGCAGCTCCGCCACCGCGGCGGCCTGCACACGCAGCCGATGTTCGTGGAGCGAGTGCACTGGGCGTTTCACCATCCGGCCAACGCGGCGAGTGTCGCCGGCGCCCGTTACGGGCTGGGAGCGCTCCCGGTGACCGACAACCCGCCGCGCGATCGGATCAGCCTGCCTAACTTCCCGCGCCCGACGAAGGAGCTGCTCGACCAATACGTCGCGGCGTTCCACAAGGTGGCGCGCAATGCCGGGCAACTGCTCTGACGACCAATCCGTGCACCGGCGAGGGGAGTGGAACCAGTTGTTCCGGATAGTTGGCCGCTCACCCTGAGCCTGTCGAAGGGTGCACTGTTCCCGGCATCCGGAACTGCTGATTACACCCGGCGAGGGGAAGCGGGGGCGGCGCGCCTCATCGCGCCTGATAAGCTAGCCCGCCATGAATAGTCAACCGCTTTCTGCATCCCCTGTATCCCGACCGCCGAATGTGGTGTTCATCCTGGCCGACGATCTGGGGTGGCGCGACACGAGCCTGTACGGCAGCACCTTTTACGAGACGCCCAACATCGACCGGCTGGCCGCGCGCGGCATGCTGTTCACGCAGGCCTACGCCGCCAACCCGCTGTGCTCGCCGACGCGCGCCAGCATCATGACCGGGCTAATCCCCTCCCGCATCGGGATCACCCAGGCCGCCGGGCATCTGCCGGAGGGCGAGCACATCGAAGATCGCTTGGAAGGCGGCATCGGCGAGACGAACGACCTGGCGCGCGAGCGGCCTGAGATGGTCAAGGAACTGAGCCCGCTGATCGACTGCTTCCTTCGTGAGACACAGGCCGTCATCCCGCGGCCAAATCCCGCGTACGATCCGCAGGCAGCGCCGCCGACGGTATCGCAAGAGTAGCGAACAGCAGCGATCAGTCGAGCTGCAGCGAGGCCGCTGCGCTCTCGTACGCCTCGGTCCAGCGATTCGCCAGTTCGATCTCTTGGGCGCGCCGGTCGTAGCCTTTGGAGTCGCCTCCGTGGTAAGACTCGCGATACCAATTGACCGTCTTACCGACCCACTCAAAGAGGGGCGTCGTCGTGAAGCCGAAGGCGCGCCGGCTCTTGCGCAGGTCCTGGATGTACGGCGTGTTGCGCGAGAACCAGTGCATGCTTGTCGGCAATAGACGTTCCAGCGCCGCCTTCGGCACATAAACGACTGGCGCAGGGTGTCCGGCGTCCATACCGGCGGCTCGCCAGACCTCTCTGACCCACCGCTCCGGCGTGAGGATCTCGCTCATGGCCACGTGGTAGATCTGGCGCCGCGTGCGCTCGGTGTCGAGCACGCCGAGCAGCGCGCCGGCGGCGTCCTCGACGTAGAGCGTGCGCCAGGGCGCCTGCTCCTCCGCCGGCCACAGCAGCGGCCCGCCGTCGAGCGCCCGCTGGACGTAGAACCACATCCGGTTGGTGGGGTCGTCCCAGCCCATGACCGCCGGCACGCGCACAATCGTGTACGGGATCGTTGGATGCTCGACCAGGTACTTCTCGCCGTGGCGCTTGCCGGCCGCGTACTCCGTCTCCCCCGGCAGGATCTCCCACGTGACGCGTGCATGATCGAGCGCACTCTCCGGGAACGGGCAGGTGTTGAGGAAGTCGACGTACCCCTCGTGGTAGGTCGAGCCGGTGCTCGTGAAGACGTACCGTCCGATTCGCCCGTCGAGCGCCTCGACCGCCGCGGCCACGTCCTCCCGCCGGTACGCTTGCTGGTCGTAGACGGCGTCGAACCTGCGACCGGCGAGCGCCGCGCGGAACTGGTCGCGGTCCGTCCGGTCGCCGATGATGTGGTCGACGTCGTCCCAGAAGTCGGGCCGCGTGTTGCCGCGCGTGTACAACGTGACGCGATCCCCTCCCTCCAGGAGACGCTGGGCCAAGATGCGCCCAAAGTAGCGCGTGCCCCCGATGATCAGAATGTTCCTTGCCATCGTCGTCGCGTTGCCTCCGTCGTCGGTCGTCCGTCGTCGCTTAGCGTACGGCACCGTGAGCGCTAGACGCCCTTCGCCCGCTGGGTACGTCCCGAGCAACTGGCCGCCATCATTGCCTGGCTCACCTCACTCGAAGCCGACCCCATCAACGGCGCCGCGCTGCCGGTCTATGGCCGCGCCTAGGATACGGCGAGCGCCAAGTCAGACCGAATCGGGTGATGTCCCAGCGGCGAGCCCCGCCTCACCCGCGTCTGGCCGCCAACTGCACCCCGGTCGAGAGCCACAGACCGGAGATAAGCCTCCGGTGGAGTTCAGTGGGCTGTGCGCATGGCTCCGAGGTGCGCCTGATGGCGCACCCCGAAGCCCACGCCACGAAGTGCGTCGTTAGGCTACCGTCGTGATTTCCACCACGTCATTGAGGTCGAGCGGAAAACCGATGGCGGCGTGGGACTGCACCACGGCTTCGGCGCTGGGCCCTTCGCTCAGGCACCAGCCCTGCCCGTCGGCGCCGATCAGGACGTTGATTCCCTTCACCCCAAACTGATCGGACTGGCCGGCTCTGATCCTGGCGGCGATCTGCTGGGTCACCTCCGGCGGCAATGGAGGCAGGCTGGCGTGGTGATCGATGAACTTCGGCATTGCGGTGTCCTTTCTGTGCTGTTATCGGCTGCTATTGATTACTGACCTTCTCCTGGACCCACGGATCGGGGCCGGCATCGCCGCCGGCGGCGGCCACCGCCAGACGGCCGAGGTAATGCTCCCAACCTACAGTGTGCTGCTCGCGCGACGTCTCCGTCGGCAAGCCGCGATGGACGAGACGGACAAGCGTGCCGTCGCCGTCGCGCTCGAGCGTGATCTCGACCGTCGACGAGCCCGGCGGGACGGGGCTGTCTTCGTCCTCCCACCCCCATGTAAAGACGATCCGGCGGTGGGGCACGATCTCGACGTACTCGCCGCGCGCGATGTCGCCGCCGGTGACTTTCACCCGGTAGATGCCGCCCGGCCGCGGATCGAGCGTGGCGCTCATTCCCTTCCAGCGCACCACCTTCTCCGGATCGGTAAAGAACGCGAATACCGTCTCTGGGCGCGCCGCAATCTTGATCTCACGCACTACTGCGTCCTCTGCGGTCGTTCGCGTCACGTGAGACCGGGTTTCTGTCGGGCTTCCAGCCATCGTTGCTCTCCCTTTCGTTCTTCGAGTTCTGCTGCTTGCTTCAGGCGCGTCAGCGAGTCGTCCCAGAAGTCCTCCAGGAACGACTTCAGCTCGGCGATGCGCTCCGGCCGCGCCCGGTACAGGCGCCGCGTGCCTTCGCGCCGTTCGGCGACCAACCCGGCATCCTTCAACACCCGAAGATGCTGGGAAATCGCCGGTCGGGTGACGGCGAAATGCGCCGCAATCTGCCCGGCCGGCAGCTCCTGATCCCGGATCAGCCGCAGGATCTCCCGCCGCCTCGGCTCCGCAATTGCTCGAATTGCCTCGTCCATGCCCCCATGTTAGCAAATGCTTACGTTAGTATCACCTAACAAAACGCGGCTACACGGCAGAAGTTGCGCTTGCCGTCGCACCACGTTGCTCGCAGGTGCGCTTGGGCTGACGCGTGTCGGTGTCACCAGCCACGCACTCTGCGGCGTCCAGCCGCCGAAGAAGCGCTTTGTGCCGGCGGCGCTCATGAGCCGATCGAGCATCGAGGCACTGAACCGGCCTAACCCCGACTGTTCACCACTACTGGATCACCGCCAGTTCGCCCTTCGATCAGCTCAGGACGAGCTGATACCGCGCGAATGATCCAGGCTCAGTCCTCCGCTGCGGTCCCGAACGCCAGCCGCGCGTCGGCCGCGGCGATTGGCGCCTCCGGCAGGCCCAGTTCGCGCCGTACGAGGTTGGCGCCTTGGACGAGGGCGACGCACTTGTAGAAGGCGATGCGCCGCGAGAGCCCCTCGCGGCCGAAGCCGCAATCCGAACAGAGAATCAGCCGCTCGGGCGGGATGTATCTGAGCGCTTTGCGGATCAGGTTGGCCACGACCTCCGGCGGCTCCACGGTGGTATTGGTGTGGTTCACCACGCCGATCGCTACCTTCTTGTCCGGCGGGCATTCGCCTAAGAGCGGCAGGTCTTTCCCTTCGGTGCTGGCGCACTCGAAGGTAATCACATCTGCCTTCATGCGCCAGAAGTGTTCGAGCGCGCGGCCGTACGAGGGGCGCTCCCAGTAGCACGCCTGCTGGTTGGGGTTGCCCCAGCAGGTGTGCGCCCAAATCTCCGTCTCGACGCCGTCCACCTCGCGGTTGAACGCGTCGGTGAGGAAGGCCAGGTCTCCGTCGGTCGTCACCGGGTTCTGCGCGCGGAAGTGGTGCCCCGGCTCCTCGACCTGGATCACCGGGCACCCGGCCGCCGCGACCTCCTTCAGTTCCTCGTTCACGATGGCGCACAGGTCCCAAATGAGCTCCCGCTCGGTGGGGTAGTACTCGTTGATCAACATGCTGGTGAGCGTCTGGGCGCTGATTGCGCCGAACTTCACCGGCTTCGTCGAGACGCGCTGCGCCACCTTCCACACCGCCGCGTACTCCAGCGGCCCGCGCGCCAGTTTCCCCGTCACCCGCGGCGGCTGGTACGCCTCCTGCACCTCCCACAGGATGTGGCCGGGGCGGACGCCGAAGCGCTGCTGCCAGGCGGGAGAGCCGTCGGTGTGCCCCTCGATCCCGCCCATCCGCTCGATCGGGTAGAAGAACCACGAGCGTCCGCCTACGTCGAGGTCGAAGCGGGCGTCGCCGTCGGTGACGATGTCCAGTCCCGCGCGCGCCTGGTCGCCCGTGATGCACGCCACCGCGTCCAGGTACTGCTCGCGAAACAGCGCGTCGGCCAGCGCCAGCTTGAACGGCCGGCCGCGCAGGCTCTCACGGTACCAATGCGGGCGTGGGTACGAGCCGACGACCGTCGTCGGCAGAACCGTGTCTTTGGTGGCGACGAGCATAACCGATTCCTCACTTCCTGTGCCTTCAAGGGACTGTCTCTGTTCAGCCCAGGCGGGCGCGCAGGAAGTCCAGGCTCTGCCGCATCCAGGCATCGTGTTCGCGGCTGTCCGGCGGTAAGCGCAGCTTGATACATGCCGTGGTGCCGGCCGGCTCCGGCAACTGTGCCGCCAGCAGCGGCACGATGGCGTCGAAGTCGACCGACCCGGCGCCAATGGGCGTGCCCCAAATCGTCACGTCGTTCGAGCGGTACGGGTAGATCTGGACGTCCTTGAAGGCGACGGCGACGGCGTGCGGTGCCAGGAGCCGCGCCGCCTCCACCGGTTCCTCGCACACCGGAAACGCATTGGCGGTGTCATAGGCCACGCGCAATCCCGGGTCTCCCACGTCCTGGACCACCTGCAGAATCTCTGCGGCACGGTAATCCAGGTGCGGCAGCAGACCCAAACGGAGCCCACGCCGGCCCGCCTCGCCCGCCACCGGCGCCAGGTGCTCGGTCATGGCGCCCAATTGCGCGGCCAGGGGCAGGTCCTTCATGAACCTGTTGTGCTTGCCCCCGCTGCCGAAGATCACCAGCGTACGGCAGCCACCCTGCACCGCCGCGTCAAGCGCGCGCGCCGCGCGGTCGAGCAGCCCTACGCTCCCACCTTCGGGCGTAATCCAGTCGTCCGCCCAGTAGCCGACCCACTGGACACCGAGGTCGGCAGCCTTGCGGCGGACTTCCGACGGGTCCTCGCCGCCCTCGCGCGGTAGCGAGGCCTCGAGCGCGCGCAGACCGTACTCGGTGCAGCGGTCGAGCAGCCACGCCAGCGGCCGGTCGGACGGCAGCACGCCGGCGTACGTTGGCGAGGCCAAACCGAGAATCACGATCTATTCTCCTCCGCAAATCGCCCACTGGTGCCCCGGCGGGCCCGTAGGATCTCGCCTTTCCATCCTCCGGTGGTGCCCGCCGAGGCACTCAGACTCCGCAGCACCGCTCGCCCTGTGCGTCTCGCCGGCTTTGCCGGCCTTTCCGGCTTCGCCGAACCGCCACAGCTTGAGCGCCGTCCCCCCAAGCACCTGCTCCTGCTCCGCTGCTGAGAGCCACGGCAGCTCGCGCCGCACGAAGTTCAGGCAGCGGATGTACCCACCCCCAAAGAGGATGTGCGGCCAGTCCGAACCCCACATCGTTCGGCTAGGGCCAAACGCTTCGAGCGCCGCCCGTAACGCTGGCTGCGCCGCCGGCCACGGGTAGCGGCCTCCTCCCCAGTAGTGCAGCCCGGAGAGCTTGACGTACACGTTGGGGAAGTTCGCCAGGCTGAGGAACGTCTCGAACGCCTGACTGTCGACGCCGTCGGCCGCCGGGATCTGCGCGAAGTGGTCGATCACCACCGACGTCTCCGGAAACTGCTCGACCAAGCGCCGCATGATCGGTACGTGCTGTGGCCGGCCAAGCAGGCACAGGGGCACCCCTAGCTTACCCGCCCGCCGCCACAGCGGCGCCGTGTCTGGGTGGCCGAACCACTCCTCTTCGATCGTCGCGCGCAGCCGCACGCCCCAGATGCCGTCCGCTACCAGTTGTTCCAGGCGCTCGGCCGCCGCCGGCCCGCGGGGATCGATCACCCCCACGCCGGCGAACTTGCCGGGATACTGCCGCAGCGTGTCCGCGAGGATGCGGTTGTCGAAGCGGTAATACATCGGGAGGACGATCACGGCGTGGTCCACCCCCGCCTCGTCCATGTAGTCGAGCAGCAGCTCGGGTGAGGCGCGGTACGGTGTGTCGGTGCGCGGGTAGCGCTCGCGGTCCTCCGACCAGACGTGTAGGTGGCTATCGACAATCGGCGGCATCTGTGCCGAAGCTCCCATTTGCCTCATGTGTTGATCTCGTTTGGCCAGAGCGGATTACGTCCGCTCTTGGATAGTGCGTAGCTCGCGCGTCACCTCGTCGGCCACAACGCGCGCCGACTCGCCCTTGATCACGCGAACGACGGCTTGGTCGAGCGCCGTGCGTGCGGAGGGAACGTCGATCACTGGCGGTAGCCAATCGCCGTGCGCCAACGGCAATTGCAGCGACTGCATCGTCACGGCGGTCAACTCTGGCAGGGGATCATTCCGCTTGAACTCGGGGTCTTCATAGGTTGAGCGTCGCGGCGAAGGTAAAAGCGCCTGCCTCGCCCCCAGCAGCGATAGGCGCTTCGACGTGATCCACTGTGCCCAAAGCCACGCCGCTTCCTGCTTTTTCGACCCAGAGTAGATGGCCCAGGACCAGGAGAATGCCAGCGGTGCTGCCCCGCGCGGCCCAGCGGGCACGGTGCTGTAGCCGATGCGATCCATGACGGCGGCCATACGCGCCGTGCGGTTGTTCACTTCCTGGTGCATCGCCGCCCCGCCGCGGCCGAACAACTCGTCGCCGTTGAAGCTCTGTCCTTGGCGCGCTTCGTCGGGTCCGTACAGACGCAAGAGCCTGCCATAGATGTCAAGGGCCTGGATGTGCTCGGGCGTGTTGAAGGTCAGTTCGCCCCGCTCGTTCGTCCACCCCCGGCCAAGCGACTTGGCATACCCGATAATGAACGCCGATCCGGCTACGCGGTTGCTCCACCCGGCCACGCCCTCAACTGCACGGTGGAGCGCCTTGGCGTAGTCTTCACACTCCTGAAGTGTCCACTTTCCCGGCTGCGGCGCCGGGACACCCGCCTTGGAGAAGAGCTGCTTGTTGTAATAGACGATTGCCACCTGCGACTCATTAGGCAGTCCAACCAGCGTGTCCGTACCCGACACTTTGGCTGTGGAGAGGATGCCCGGAAAGATGTCCTGCAGGTCGGTGTCGGGCGTAGTCATCGAGCGGTCCGCCAGGAGGCGGTCGATCGGCGCATACCACTTGGCTCGGTGGTAGCGCACTGCGTCTTGCGGCGCGTTGGTGACGAAGCCATCGATCGTGCTGCCGCCGGCGATAAATTCGGTCAGCGTGAGCTGCGGCGCGCTCGAAGGCGTGTCGAACTGAACCTTGATGCCGGTCTCCCGCTCGAATTCCGGTACCTGAGTCTTGTAGAACTCCAGCCGGCCGCCGGAGTAGACCAAACGGATTTCCTGGCCAGCGTAGCGCCGCCAATCGAATCCCGCCGTTCGCGGCGTGCCGGCGGTTCCCGGCGTGCTGCTCAGAGCCGTGCTCCCGGTACCGCTCCTGCCGCCATCGCCGCAGGCTACTCCCAGCGCACCGGCGAGTGTCCCGGCTCCCAAGCAGGCGCGAGTCAAGCTCCCTGCAAACCCACGCCGAGTCCAGCCGCTCATTGCTCGCCCTCCGTCTCTCTGCGTTCCGCTGCGTGCCACTGCTCGCCATTCAGCGGCAACTGTCACATCAGTTAGCGTATCCTATCAGAGCGCTCCTGGCATGCGCACAATCGTGCCCGTGCAATCAAACCTCCGGATGAGGCTCTGCTCGCCCTGAGCGCAGCCGAAGGGGCGAGCGGGGCTGCATGAATCCTCCGGGCTAAGAGCCGATCGTCTGGTAGAGGCAGCCCTGCGGGAAGTGGCGGACCGGAACGCCGGGGAACTGCTGCCTCAGATAGGCGGCCAGTGATCTCATGCCCCACTCCTCGGCGGTGGCGTGGTTGACCACCAGGAGGGGTAGGTCGCGGTCGATCGCCCAACTACCGTCGGCCCAGAAGCGCATGCCATCTTCGGTGACCAGGAGGGCGTCCGGTCCGCTGCCGTCGGGAGCACGGAGCGCCGCCATCGCCGGGACGCGGCAAGCGGTGCCGGTGCCGATGGCGAGCTGCCGTACCACTCGCTCGCCGTCTCCCACCAACTGGATCTGGCGCTGCCCAATCTCACGCATTCGCGCCAGCAGCAACTGTGCGAGCACATGGAGCGGCTGCGGCTCGACGGCAAAGAGTCCGTAGTAGCGGCGGGCGTCTTCGGCCAGGGGCGGGCCTTGTAGGCCCAAGCCGCGCGCCCAGCTATCCCGGATGCCGTACTCGGGAGCCACGTCCCAAACGTCGTGGCAGCGGTAGATCACGATTTCATTCGCCGCCAGCCACGCCCGCTTGGCCTCGGTCTGCTCGTCGCCGAACACGCCGGGATCGTCGTCCCGGTGGACGTAGAACGTCGGCTCGTGGGTGACGAAGAGATTGCAGCCGGCAGCGTGCGCCGCGCGCAGTGTGGGCCACTGGCTCTGCCAGGCGACGGCGACGCCCCGCACTTCCGTCTGCGGATCGCCGCACGTGAACGTGTCGACGGTGCGATCCCAGTCGACCCACGTCCCTACCGACCGCATGTGCTGGTCGAGATCGATTGCGTGCATCATTGCTCTTCCTTGTGGCCAGGCGATAGCAATTGCGGCCCTACGTCGGCCGGGAGCCGTCGGCGTAGGTCATCGGTCGCTCGTACGCCGGCAGGTCGCCGCCGGCGTCGTCGCGGAGGAGCGCAAACAGCTCCCGCACCAGATCGGGGCGCTCGCCGGCCAGGTTGCGCTCGTGTCCCGGGTCATCGTGCAGGACGATCAGGCGCGGCTGCGCCCCGTCGACGCCGGCGTTCAGGACGTAGTCGCCGGTCTGTATCCACGCAAAGGTGCCGTAGGCCGACGTCAGATACTGTCGGGAGCGCCAGCCGTCCGCTCCCGTCAGGAGCGGCGTCAGGTCCCGGCCGTCGACGGCGTCGCCCCACGTCGTGCCCGGCACGCCGGCCGCCGCCAGCATCGTGGGGACGATGTCCAGGTTGTAGACCGGCTCGTGCACGCGCCGTCCGGGCTTCCCGTTCGGGTGCCGTATCAAGAGGGGGATGTCGATCAGCTCCGGGTAGAGCGCGTGGCCGAGCTTGCCCACCAACCCGTGCTCGCCCAGTAGGTGGCCGTGGTCGGAGATGAAGACCACCAGCGTGTTGTCGCGCAGGCCGAGAACGTCGATCTTGTCCAGCAACCGTCCCAGCCAGTGGTCGACCATCGCCACCTCCCCGGCGTAGTTGGCCCGCAGGTGGCGCAGTTCCGCCTCGGAGAGCCAGTCGGCGACGCCGTACATCGGGTGAATGACGTCGGCGCCGTCGCGGCCCGGCCGGTAGCCGGGATCATACAACTCGACGTAGTGGCGTGGCGGGTCCCACGGCTCGTGCGGGTCGAAGTGGTCGATCAGCAGAAAGAGGCGCCCCTCGCGACCGACCTCGTGGTTCTCCTCCAGCCAGCGCATCGCCTGCCGGTACACCCGCGGCGCAAACCAATCCTCCTCAGCGCGCCGGCCGGAGACGTTCGCCAGGTACTGCGTGAGCGTGTGGCGCAGCCGCTCGCGGTGCCGCGGCCCGGTCACGAAGCGCGCCAGCGGGTCGGCGTCGGGACCGCCGAAGGCCGCGGCGCGTGAGAGCGAGTGGTAGCGGTCCTGCTGTTGCCCCCGCACGAAGTGCCACTGGTGGAAGCCGCGCGTGAAGTTGAGGCCGGGGGCGAAGTACGGCAGCGTGTCGGTCACGAACGCGGTACGGTAGCCGGCGCGCGCCAGCCGCTCGGCCACGGTATCTTGGTCGTGGGGGATCGGCTGCCAGCCGGGCAGGTAGACGATGTCCCACTTCACGGGCCGCCAGTCGCGGAAGGGGAACGCGCGCCGGCCGGTGTGCAGCGCGCGCCGCACCGGGACGGTCGGCAGCGACTCCGGGTACGCCCGCTCGAACAGCGTCCCCTCGGCGGCGAGCCGATCCAGGTTGGGGGTCTGTACCGGTGCGCCACCTCTAGCGGTGAACCAGGCCGAGGCGGCGGTGGTGCCGTAGCACCCCACGTGGTCCTTACGCAGCGAGTCGGCGACGATGCAGATGACGTTCATGCTATGGCACCTCGAGTGGTAGCGAGTGTACCATCGCCTCGGGGAGCAGAACGTGGAAGAGCTTTCCGCGAGACGGCGATGAGTTGAGTGCCGGTCGTCGCCGTATGCGCTACTCGCCCCAGCGGCGGCTCACCGGCATGCGCTGGTGATTTACGCGCAGGTCGCGGAAGTCGCGCCAGCGGCGCACCACGTCGTGTGGCCGCTGCCGGCTGCGCACCAGGAAGTCTGCCTCGGGCGGGTAGCAGGCGATCGGCGCGTCGGGCGGCAAGTCGTCGTTGGCCCACCCGCTCGGCGCGTGGTGGTTCGTCGGCAGGTCGGCGCTCTGGTAACGGAGATCCATGCTCCAGCGGATCACGTCGGTCACGTTGTCGCCCGAGCAGTGCGGCGTCCGGTTGCTCAGCAGGAGCGCCCCGCCGAGGGGCACCGGCGTCACCACGACCTCACCATTCGGGAACGCATCCTCCGCGATCGCCAGGTACTTGCCCGACTCGTGCCGGTGGTGGCGGTACACGTCGCTGCCGTGCACACGGGGCATCACGGAGAGGCACCCCCTTTCGGGCGTGGCGTCGACCAGTGGGATCCAGACCGTGACGATCAGCGCCTTGTCGCAGTATGGCTCGAAGTACCCCGAGTCCTGGTGCCACGGCACCACGCCGTGCGCGAAGCCCGGCACCTTCGGGCGCAGCCGGTAGGCCGACGACGCGATGATCTCCGGGCCCACCAACGTCTCGACCAGATCGAGCAGCTTCGGATTGGTCAGCAGCTTGAAGATGCCGGTGCCGTGCAGCTTGCCGCTGGCCAGCGACCAGTACACCTTGTCGGTCTCGGCCGTGATGCGTGTCAGGCGTGTGTCGAACGGCTCCTCGGCGTACGTCCGGCTGAGCTCTCCGGCCTCGACCAGTTGCGCGGCGTTGCGGTCGATCGCGCGGGTGATCTCGTGCCGCACCGGCTGCAGGTCCTCCGGCCCGAATACCTCCTCGACTACCAGATAGCCCTCGCGATGGAACTCCGCAGTCTGCGTCTCGGCCAATCGCATCGTGTCCCTCCTGTGCGCCTCAGGCGCTGCCTCGTGCGCGTGTCCCCGGACCTATTCTCACCCGCTGATACGTCGTTGCGCCAGCGGCAGGCTGCGCTCGGGTGGATCGTAAGATCCGGACGAAGGACGAAGGACGAAGGACGAAGGACGAAGGACGAAGGACGAAGGACGAAGAGCCGGCTGCACCGCCCGGAACTAGTGGTTGCACCCGCTGCGCTCTGCCGCCCGCAAGGGCGCCAAGAGCGGCGCGGTAGCGGTACAGTAACGGGACCTGTGCCCGCACCGATACTAAACCAAAGCCAAGGTGAAACCCACAGTACTGCTCACTTTGCACTTTGCACTTTGCACTTGCTTTAGGGGAGTGACGCCTCTCGTGACGAATACCAATCCGCCGGCCACACCGATCACACCAGGCGCCCGTGAAGCAGAGTCAGACTCTGCGCGCCGCCTCACCTTCCAGGACATCATCCTGCGCTTGCACCAGTACTGGGCAGACCGCGGCTGCCTGCTGTGGCAGCCGGCCAATACCGAGGTGGGTGCAGGCACCATGAACCCGGCCACCTTCCTCCGCGTGCTCGGGCCCGAGCCGTGGCGTGTCGCCTACGTCGAGCCCAGCGTGCGCCCCGACGACAGCCGCTACGGCGAGAACCCGAACCGCATCCAGATGCACACGCAGTACCAGGTGATCCTCAAGCCGGATCCCGGCGACCCGCAGGAACTCTACCTCGGTAGCCTGGCGGCGTTGGGCATCGACCGAACCAAGCACGACGTGCGCTTCGTGGAGGACAACTGGGAGTCGCCCGCCCTCGGCGCCTGGGGCCTCGGCTGGGAGGTCTGGCTGGACGGCCAGGAGATTACGCAGTTCACGTATTTCCAGCAGGCCGGGGGCATCACACTCGATCCCGTCTCCGTCGAGATCACGTACGGGCTCGAGCGCATCGCCATGACTCTCCAGGGGGTCCGTCATTTCAAGCAGATTCGGTACGCCCCCGGCATCACCTACGGCGAGGTGCTCGGCCAGAACGAGTACGAGATGTCGGTCTACAATCTCGACCAAGCCGACACCCGCCGCCTGGCCGACCTGTTCGCGCTCTACGAGCGGGAGGCCAAGATGCTTCTGGAAGCCGGCCTCGTGCTGCCCGCGTACAGCTACGTCCTGAAGACCTCGCACGCGTTCAACCTACTGGACGCCCGCGGCGCCGTCGGCGTGACCGAGCGTGCCGGCTACTTCGCGCGTATGCGCGGCCTCGCGCGCGAGGCGGCGCAGCGTTGGTTGGAAAAGCGCAGTGAGTCGGGCTTCCCGCTCCACCAGGCGACAGCGCTCGCCGCAACGGCAGAGGGCAGCGGCCCGAGCGCACCAGCCGCCTCCACCCCGCACCTGCCGGCCGGCACCCCATCGCCGGCCGGCCAGAGTTCGGCGACGCAGGAGACGACCGCCGCCACGGCCGGCTTCGTCCTGGAAATCGGGTGCGAGGAGTTGCCCGCGGCAGACGTCGATTCGGCCGTGCGGCAGTTGGCCGAACGTGTGCCGGTGTGGCTTGGCGAGTCGCGTCTCTCTCACGGTGCGGTGCGCGTGGACGGCACGCCGCGCCGTCTCGTGGTGCAGGTCGCCGCGCTCCAAACCGCGCAGGCCGGCGAGACGCGGGCGATCAGGGGGCCGGCGGCGCGCGTCGCCTTCGACGCGGAGGGAAATCCCACCAGAGCGGCACTGGGCTTCGCCCGCAGCCGGGGTGTCGACGTCGCCGGCCTCCGCGTCGAAGAGATGGAGGGCGGCGCCTACGCTGTGGCTCGTGTCACCAGCCCCGGCCGCCCCGCCGCAAGCGTCCTGTCGGAGAGCCTGCCGGGACTGATCGACTCGATCGAGTTTCCGATGTCGATGCGCTGGAACGCGAGCAACGTCGCCTTCGCGCGCCCGATACGCTGGCTGCTGGCGCTGCTCGGCAACGACGTCGTGCCCGTCGCGTACGCCGGCGTGGCGAGCGGGCGCGCCACCCGTGGTCTGCGTCCGGCGGGCTCGCCGGCGATCGCGCTTCCGAGCGCCGGCGCGTACGCGGAAGCGCTGGCTTCTCTTGGCGTTGTCCTCGAGCGGGACGTTCGCTCGGCCGCGATCCGCGAGCGGTGCCACGAGTTGGCCCG
>JACQGX010000209.1 GCA_016199265.1 Chloroflexota bacterium
GCCGCTGCGCAAGCCCTCGCCGAGAGATGCCATTGACAACGCAGCGCGCCGTGTATAACCTGATGCTCACGCCGCTCGGTGCTGGGGCCGCGCGGCGGCGGTTGTCGGGGACACGGCCGCTCGCACGAAAGGGGAAAGGCGATGTACAACGATCCGGCGGGCCAGTATCGGTTCGCGCTGCCGCTCGGTTGGGCGTACGACACAACGCGCTCGCACCTGATCACGGTGCGCTTCACGGCATGGAACCGGCCGGAAGAAACGCTCACCGTGCGCGCCATACCGACGTTTGCGCCCGCATCGGCCAGTACCGATGAGTGGTATGAGGCGTTGGCACGGGAGTGCTTCCCACCGCGGATGCTTCCGTTCACGCGGATGCAGAGCGGCGGCATGCCGGCGGCGCTGGCCGAGGCGCACGAGAGCGAGCCGGAGCAGGTGCACCGGCGTATCTTGGTGGTGCGCGGCTCGAGGCTCGACATCATCGCCGAGCATCGCGTGCCGGAGCCGTCGACGGAAGGCCGCCTCTCGGATGCCCTGGCGGCGATCGGCCGCACGCTCGACGTGCCGACCAACAGGTTCTTGCCGGAGATGGCGGAGCAGCAGGCGGTCGAGGGCGATCTGCTGCGCGCACAGGAGGCCGTCAAACGGCAGGCATGGCAGGAGGTGCTGGAACCGGCATTAAGCGCTCAGCGCGCGGCGCAGGCGACCTACCTGTACAGCGTGGTAGCCGGCGCACAGCTCCCCGAGATCCCGGCCATCATCGCCCTGATCGACGCCCTGACGATGATGGGCCAGGCGTCAGGCAACCTGCTGCCGTTGCGCGATGCGGAGCAGTTGGCGCGGCGCGCCGAGTACACGCTGCGACACCTCCAATTCGTCCCTCCGGGGCGCCGCCGTCAGATCGGCGAGGCGCTCTCGGTACGCCTGTCCGCGCTGGCCGAGCTGCACACGGCAATCGCTCAGTCGAGGACGGCCGCAATAGCTGCGCCGGCAACGGGCAGCGGCACAGTGCTGCTGCGTCTCGACCACTTGCTCAAGGAGGCGCAGCAGGCGGCCGAGACCGGCCAGCACCATCTGGCAGCGTGGCCCTGCGAGGTCGCAATCGCCGACTCGCTGACCGTATTCGCCGCGCTGGAGCGCCAGGAATGGACGGCCGACCGGCTGCCACCGGATGCGCTGGCACCGCTGGCAGCCGCCGGCGTCGAGTCACCCGCCGAGCAAGCCGCGATCTTGAAACGTATCGTGCGCCGCGGCCAGCTCGACACGTTGCAGAGCGCCCTCACGCTGCTCTCCCATCTACGATCGCTGGGGAGCGACGTGGCCGGCGCAACCGAGGCCAGTGAGTTCCTCGTCACGATCGCACGAGAGCTGGCGCAACCGGAGCGCCCGGCGGCCGGTGGCACGATCGAGGTCGCGGCCGGCCAGCTCAAACGCTTGGCCTTTGCCCTGATCGAGCATGCCAAGAATCTCGTCGACGTAGAAGACGAAGCGAACCTCAAGGACGCAGGGGCGGCGCTCACGGAAGCCGAGAGCGTGCTGGACGAAGCTGGCGAAAACGGCGCGCTCCAGGCGTGGCTCTGCCTGGTACGCGCCTCGATGCTGCACTCGCAGCGCCGCCTCGACGGCGCGCTGGAAATCATCGACCGCGGCCTGCAGGCCGCCGCTGCCGAGCCGGAGTCGGCTGCCCAGCACGCGCGCGAGCTGAGGACGCTCAAGTCGCAGTTCTTGATCCACGAGCACCGGCTTGACGAGGCGCGGGAACTGGCGCTGGAGATCGTCCGGTCACCCGAGGGACAAACGCCCCGCGATCGGATCGACCGGGCGAATCACTGGCTCAACCTGGCGATCATCCAACAGACTCTCGGCGACCTCGACGCCGCTGCCGAGAGTCTCCGCCAGGCGCTCCGCCGCGCGCTCGAGGTCGAGCCGTTCGGCGAGGAAACGCTGCGCATCCTGATGGTCGCCGCGCGCGGTTACATGGAGCGCGACGTCGCGCTGAGCCATCTGCTGAACTTGGCGGCGGCCGCAACACTCGACGCACGCCGGACGACGCTGGGTTCCGATCGATTTCGGATCGGCTTCGACGAGGCGACGCGCCGCCGGGAGGTGTACGGGGATCTGGTAGGCAGGTTGGTGGCATTCGGTGCGGGCGCCGAAGCGGTCGCCGCAGCGGATCGCAGTCGCGCCCGCTCACTGAACGAACTGCTCGTCCCTCCCAGGCCGGAACAGAGCACATCCCCGGCGCCCGCGCCGCCGCCGATTCTGGCCGGCGAGGTGCGACAGGCACTCAGGCAGGGCGCCGAGTACGTGCTGCGTGCCGCCGACGCCGCGCATCGCCGGGCCGGCGCCAACGCGCCGCTGCGCGCAGATGAGGTGGTGGCCCTCGTTCGCGATGCCGGCGCGCCAGCGCTCGTGATCCAGCCCGTTCGCCAGCAGGTGGCTCTGCTCCTCGTCAAGCCTTCGGGCGAAGTGGAAGCGAGCTTCTCGCCCCTGTCGCTCGACGAGTGTTTGGAGCACGTAAGCGTGGTGCAGCAGGAGTTGCGCATCCACTCGGTCGCAAGGGGCGAGCGTGCCGCAACGGCGGCTCCCAGTACCGACGAGCAATTCACCGCCTCGCTGGCGAGGCTCTCTGAGGCGCTCATCACGCCACTCGCCGATTCCCTGGCCGCCGCCGACTCGCTGCTGCTCGTGCCCTACCGCGAGTTCACACTCGTGCCGTTCCTGCTGCTCCGGCACCCGGACGGCGTCCCGCTCGTCGACCGCCACGCGCTTTCGGTCGTGCCCTCGCTGGCGACGCTGAAGGCGCTGCGCGACCGTGCACCGTGGACCCGCAAGCATCCTGTCCGGGCGTACGTGGCCGGCGACCCGGCGATCGCCGCAAAGTACCGCGCCAGGGGGCTCGGCCGCCTCCCTGCCGCCCGCGCCGACGCCGAGGCGGTCGCCGGCAGGCTGCGGAAAGCGGGTACGGCCGAACGAGACCTCGTACTGCGACTGGATGGCGATGCCCACGAGGCGTCGTATCGCCGGGAGGCCCGCGGCTGCGACCTGGTCCATCTCTCGTGCCACGGGCAACTCAAGGCGCCCGCGTATACGTCATGTCTCTATTTCGCTCCTACCGGCCCCTACGACGGCCAGTTGCTGGCGCCGGAGATAGCCGACGTGAAGCTTGGCGACGCGCTGGTATTTCTCTCGGCCTGCCAGACGGGCCAGGGCCGGGCAACGGCCGACGGCGTGGTCGGTCTCGGCCGGGCGTACCTGGAGGCCGGTGCGCGGGCCGTGATCGTCTCGCTCTGGAAGGTGGAGGATACTGCTTCGTCCGTGCTGGCGCGCCATTTCTACGATGCGCTCCTGGACGCCAAGCAGCCGCAGCACGCGGCCGGGGCGCTGCGCGCGGCGGCCCTCGCCACTCGGGACGAACTCGCTGCGGGCCGCATCAAGACCGGCGACGGACAACCGCTCGAGCCCCACCCGGCCTACTGGGCGCCCTTCATCGTGCTGGGCGACGGCCTGTCCGTACGCTACGAGCAGGGCAGAGATTCCTAGGGCGACAACCAAACGACAACACCGGGAAACTACTGATGACTGAGACGGCACAGCTTGGCTGGATGATTGAGGAACTGGCGCCGCTCGACGCTGTCGCGATCGAGGAACTGACGCGGGAGCTGCCGAGCGGGCGGCCAGGAACTTTCAGGGGAGCGGAAGAGGCGCCGAGTCTCGCCCTGCGCATCAAAGAATTGGTCGTGCACGACACAAAGAAGTGGTTCGGGGCGGCCGACATCCGGCTCGATGCGCTCATCGTCCACGGCCACGGGAAGCCGGACCAGCCGGCAAGCTTCTATATGCCGCAGACCTTCCGCTTCCCGGGGATTTCCGATGGCGATCGCCTGCCGATCGACGAGACCGGGCTCCTGATCTTCTACGGCAAGCCCCTGCACTTCGTCGACATCTTTATCACCGTCTCGCGCGACCGCCAGAACTCAGACAACCTGGCGACGTTGCTCCAGCGGGAACTACAGTCGGCGGAGATGCAGGGGGCGCTCGGTACGCTGCTCGGACTCGCCGTCGCCGCGCCGCAAGTGGCGACCGTCACGGCCGCGATCGGCGCGGCGGCGCTTGTCGGCGAGTTCGCCTATCGGGTGCTCAGCAAGGCCACCGGCAGCACGGTCGGCCTGTACCGTGGCTCTTTCTTGCAATACCGCGATGGCTTCGGCATCGGCCTGCATCCGGAGGATGGTCCCCGCCGGATCATGGACTTTTCGTTCCAGTACGAGATCCTGCTCGACCAGACGCCGGACGGCAGGTAGGGCGAGGCGGCGCTCGGCGGCGCCGCCGAGCGCTCCGCAAAGAGCGTGTGACGAGCCGCTAGCTCACGCTGCCTGCCGGTACCGGCGCGCCGGCCCTTGCCGCCACGTCCTGGGCGATCTGTGCCCAGAGGCGCAGCGTCTCCGGACGTCCGTCGACCGAGTGGATGTCGCTCAGGTTCAGATCGATCGGCACGCCTTCGGCGGCGGCGACGAGTGCTTCGATTTCCTGCCGCATTTCATCCCTGGAGAGGCCGAACAACACCTTTCCCGGATGGCTGTGAACTTCGAGCACGACGCGGCCTTCGGTTTTCGCTCGCGCCATCGCTACCGACGACCAGGGTGAAACGTGCAGTCGGCGCAGGTTGGGCAGCGTGATGAGGGAGTCAAACTTGTGATCCAGGCGCTCGCACCCGTGATAGTACACCGTACCGTCGGTGTATGGCGCGGCCAGGCGCACGTTGTACTGGTGGACGAACTCCTCGAACATGGCCGGCCCCAGGCCGGCCGCCGACTGGGCGGAGACGTAGGCCCACTCGTCGCGGAGCCGGGGTGGGCGTTCTGCAAGATCATCGGCCAGGTAGGAGGCGTTCACGCGCATGAAGTCCCCGGCGTGGTACCGCCCGCCGGGATCGACGAGCGTATTGATCCAGCCGCGTTCTTCCCGCAGCCGGTGATGGTTCACCATCGCCGTCGTCACCAACTCCATCATCGCGTGGACGGCTTCGGGCTGGTCGATCACGTCCATCAGCAGCCGTTCCATCCCGCGCAGGCGCACCACCGTCTCGAACGGCGAATGCGCCATGTGGGGATAGCGGACGCGCACGGCCAGCTTGGCGCCGACCAGCTCCTGCGCCTGCTCGATGCGGCGAGCGGTCGCGACCTCGTCCACGACGACGATGGGCTCGGTGAGGCGCGAGAGGTCGATCTCGTCGACAAAGGCCGCCACCATCTGCTTGGCACCCAGCGGGTTATCCGGCTCCCGCCATTCCAGGGGCACCCCCCAGCCGCGCACCTGTTGCGTCACGGCGCTGATGGAAAGGAATGGCCACACGACGTGGTCGTCCGGCACATGCCGCGCCACCCAGATGCGCCGCTTGAGGTCGAACTCGATGCCCCGTGCGAGCGACGAAGCGGTCTGAAGGTGGTTCGGCCCGAACATGAGCTCCCACTGGGGCGATGGAATGCCCTCATAGGAGACACACACCGGGATCTTCTCGGCGCGCTGCAAGGCCTGGTGCCGCGCCCACAGCTCTTTCTTCCAGGCTTGGCGCGGCTCGCTCGCCAGCGCCGCGACCTCGTCCACCAGCGGACGGAGGATCTCGCTATCGCCTCGGATGTGGCTCATGATCTTCCACTTTCGTCCTTCGGCTGCGCCGCCAGGGGTGCGCCGCCGCCGGAGATGCAGCGCCTCCCCGGCGGCATGACGCAATGCGGGCAAGTTGCCACGTGGCGGCTCAGAAGGAGGTCAACCGTTCGTGTGTCTCTTGAGCGCGCGACGCGAATTCGCCGACAGATATCTGGCCCGGTAAGCCTTCCGTGTTCCACAAGGGGTTGATCTCGGCGTAGGCCTTGGCCCAGTCCTTGAGCAGGAAGTACCCCCAACCGTTCTCCCGGGAGCGCTGCGCCTGCAGGAAGAACACCTTGGGATCGACACCCATCCGATCGCGGAAATCCCGCTCGGCGAGATCGGAGCGCCCCTTGAGCAGCGGCGAAACGACGTGGCCGTCTGACAGGACGTAGCGGGCGTTGTTTTCGGGCTGCATCCAGTACTTGAAGACCTCCCAGGCCTGGTCGCGGTTCTTGCTCGCGCCATCTATGAACAGCGCGTGCACGCTGATGCGGGCGGAGACGTTCCGTGGCTCCTGGGCATTGGGAGTGTAGGGGAGCGCCGCCACCGCCCAGCGGAAGGTCGGGCGCTCGGCCAGGTTGAAGATGGTCGTCATGCCGACCTTGCCGGTCAAGAAGATGTGCTGGTTGGGCACAGCGCGCAGCCGATTGACTTCGTCTCCGACCGGCTGCAGGTGGTGCCGGTTGCGCATGTCGACCCAGTACTGGAGCCCCTGCCGGAAGCCCGGCGTGTTCATCGTGATCTTGCGGTTGCGCAGATCGACCGGGCCGTAGCCGAAGTAGTTGGGGCCGATCAGCCAGGCGGAGAAACCGGCGATCCCGCCGCCAAAGCCGAACTGCTCGGTGCCTCGCGTGAGCTTGCGCGCGACGTCGAGGAACTTGTCCATCGTCCAGGAGCGGTCGTCTGGATCTTGGGGCGGTGGCTGCAGTCCGGCGGCGGCGAAGAGGTCGAGGTTGACGGCCATGGCGTCGGCGGAGATACTCACCGGCAGGCCCCACACCTTGTCACCCTGGCGCAGGCGCTCCATCGCCGTGGGGATCCAGTTGTTCAGGTCGAGCTTGTCGCGCTTGAAGTAGGGCGTGGGGTCGACGATGAAGTCCTCCAGCTCGCGCCACAGGCGCGGCCACTCGAACATGTCGGCGGGCGTGCCCGCCACATGGAGTGTGCGGGCCTTTTCCATGACGGCCTGGCCGGGGTTGACAAACTCGACCTGCAGGCCCTGGCCTCTGTGCTTTTCGTTGAACTCCTCGTACAGTTTGAGCTGCATGTCCCACCGTGGGCTGCTCGTCTGGTAGCTCAGGACGAGCACCTTGCCCTGCACGGCGCTGGGACGGCCAGGTGCGGGGCTGCCCTGGCGTTCCCCACCGCACGCCGCCAGGAGCACGCCGCTCAGCCCGGCGGATGCGGTGATGCTTCCTCGTATCAAGCGGCGGCGCGTGACGGCGTGCGCCGCCGGGTTCGTGCGGTCTGTGTTCACCGATTCATCCCTCCCTTTTCGTGCTCGTGGTGCACGTACGGCGAATATGCTGCGTGAGGCACGACGGACTGCGCGAGTATGGGATGACCGGTGCGGGCGGGCATCAGGGAAAACCCGGATTGTGCCTACCAGCGCGGCGGCCCATACGTGTGGCGGGGTTCGAGCAGTGAGTGGGGAGACGACTGCCAGTCTGGTTGCAGCTCGTGGCCGGGAAAGTTCATTGCTCCTCCAACTGCGCCGCGCTCGGCGGCGTCGATCGCGTCAGCCGCCGCCGTCGCGCCGCAGCAATTGGCCCTCTACCGCCATCGGGTCGTCCGGCAGGGACCAGACGTAGAAGTACCGCCACGGCTCGCCGCGCGTCAGGCGCTCGAGTTCCGCCGCCGTGACCTCTCGCACGCGGTCCCACTTGGCGTACCGGCCGACGAGTGCGCGGGTGTCGTTCGCCCAGTGCAGCACGCCGGCCTCGTCCGCTACCCAGTAGTACGGCGTGCCCTGCAGCAGCACGACCGTCCCGTGCGGCAGGCGAGTTGGGGCCCGCCAGCCGAGAAAGGTCGACGTGCGGCCGGCGAGCGCCACAACCAGCACGAGCGCCAACAGGGCGAGTGCGGCCACCGCCGCGCGACGCCATAACGTGGACACGGCACTGCCTCCTCTCATGTCCATAGTACTGCGTCAGGGCGGAAGTTGGATAGTGGTGTGGCTGCGCCAGATCGCCTGCGAGCCGGACAGCGGGCGAGGGGTGCAGGCAAACGTTCCGGGGACCGCCACTGGCTGTAGGGGCGTATAGCA
>JACQGX010000210.1 GCA_016199265.1 Chloroflexota bacterium
ACTCAGGGGAGAAGGGGGGTAGGTCGTCTCGGAGGGCACCCTCCCCCCTCTCCCTACTGTGGGAGAGGGGGCCAGGGGGTGAGGGCTCCTCAGTTCCCCCTCTCCCCTCGTGGGAGAGGGGGCTAGGGGGTGAGGGGGCACCATCCTCCACCGCCTCCTGCTCGGTCGCACCAAGTGGATACGCCGTCTGCTCGGCAATCCTGTGGCCGGCTTCGTCGTCGGGCACGGTCGACTCGTAGCCGGTTCCGTCGAACGCCTCGATCGTGTCGCAGAGGATCTTGGGCTCGTCGTCGCGCGTGTCGACCTTGCCGTGAACCAGCACGACGTTGTCTTCGCGGAGCAAATCGCGGTGGTTTTGGTACGTGCGTGGGAAGACGATCACTTCGATGCCGCCGGCCAGGTCTTCGAGCTGGACGGCGGCCATGAGGTCGCCCTTCTTCGTCGGGATCAGCCGGATCGAGGCAATCGCGCCGCCGACGGTGACCGATTGCCCCGCCATTTCGGCGACCAGCTCGGTGCTCGAGCACGTCACCGCGGCCGAAAGCGCCCGCGCGATGCCGGCAAGCGGATGCTCGGAGATGTAGAGCCCGAGTAGTTCCTTTTCCCACGTCAGCCGCTGCTTGCGCTCCGCCGCCTCGACCGCCGGCAGTGTGAACGCCGTGCCGTCGAGCTTGGCGCCGCCCGGGGCGCCGGCAAACAGGTCGAACAGCGTCGTCTGGCCGACCAGGCGGGCACGCTGGTCTTGCTGCGCCTGCGCCATCGCGTTGTCGAGCCCGGCCAGCAGCGCCGCGCGTTCGCCTAAAGCATCCATCGCGCCTGCCTTGATCAGACTCTCGAGCGCCCGCTTGTTGAGCTGGCGCAGGTCGACGCGCCGGCAGCAATCGGCCAGGTCCCGGAACGGCCCGGACTCCCGCGCTTCGATCAGCAACTCGATCGCGGCGCGTCCAACATTCTTGACGCCGGAGAGCCCGAACCGAATCGCCGTCCCGCTGGGCCCTGGCTCGAGCGAGAAGTCGACGACGCTCTTGTTCACATCGGGCGGTAAGACTTCCACACCCAGCCGGCGGCACTCCGCCACGGCTTCGGCCACCTTCGTCGCGTTGCCCGCTTCGGAAGTCAGCACCGCCGCCATGTACTCGGCCGAGTAGTTCGCCTTCATGAACGCGGTTTGGTACGCGACGATGGCATACGCCGCCGCGTGGCCCTTTGGGAAGCCATATCCCGCGAACGGGGCGATAATCGCCCACAGCTTTTCGGCGAAATCCCGGCGGTGGCCCCGTTCCACCGTGCGGGCGATGAACTGCGCCTGCTGCTCGGCCATGAGCGCCTGGATCTTCTTGCCCATCGCTTTACGCAGCACGTCGGCCTCACCCCAGGAGAAACCGGCGATCATGCGCACCATCTGAAGGACTTGATCCTGATAGACGCAGATGCCGTACGTCTCGCGCAGGATCGGCTCGAGATCGGGGTGCAGATAGCCGATCGGCGTACGGCCGTTCTTCGCGTCGACGAACGCCGGGATGCTGTCCATCGGCCCCGGCCGGTAGAGCGCGACGATAGCGATGAGGTCGGAGAGCTTGTTGGGCCGGAGCCCCTTGAGGCAGCGGCGCATGCCGCCAGATTCAAGCTGGAACACCGCCGATGTCTCGCCTTCGCCGAGCATGTCGTAGGTGCGCTTCGCCTGTCCCGTTGGCTCGTCGTAGTCGGTCGGCAGGTGTTGTAGATCAATGGTGATCCCGCGGCTGGCCTCGATCAGCTTGCACGTGCGGTCGAGCACCGTCAGGTTGGCCAGCCCGAGGAAGTCCATCTTGAGCATGCCGACCTTCTCGATGACGGTGAAGGGCCATTGCGTGATGATCCCCTCTTCACCCTTGGTTGCCCGTTGGAGCGGCACGTGCTCGTTCAAGGGCTCGCGCGAGATGACGACGCCGGCGGCGTGAGTCGAGGCGTTGCGGGCGATGCCTTCCAGCGATTGCGCGAGCGTGAGCAGGTCGCGTACTTTCTCGCTCTCTGCGGCCATCGCCTTGAGGTTGGCCGTCTCCATCGCCTCGGCGATCGAATTCCCGAAGGGAATAGCCTTGGCGATGCGGTCGACCTCGCCGTAGCTCAGGCCCAGGGCGCGGCCCACGTCGCGCACCGCGGCGCGCGCGGCCATCGTGCCGAACGTGATGATCTGCGCCACCCGATCGCGCCCGTACTTCTGCTGGACATAGCGGATCACCTCTTCGCGCCGGTCATCGGCGAAATCCATGTCGATGTCCGGCATGCCGATCCGCTCTTCGTGCAGGAACCGCTCGAACATCAGGTCATAGGCAATCGGGTCGATGTCGCAGATGCCGAGCGCGTGGATGCAGATCGAGCCGGCGACCGAGCCGCGCGGCATCGCCAGGATGCCCCGTTCGCGTGCCCAGCGCACGTAATCGGCGACGATCAGGAAGTACAGCGGATAGCCGGTGCGCTCGATGACCGAAAGCTCGTACTCCAGGCGCTGGCGATGGACGTCGGTAATCACCGGATACCGCTGCCTCATGCCCGCTTCACAAAGCTGGCGCAGATAGCTCTCGGGCGTCTGCCCTTCCGGCAGCTCGAAGTGGGGGAGCAGCACGCGGTCGAACTCGAGCTGCAGATCGGCCTGCTCGGCGACGACCAGCGTGTTGCGCAGCGCGTCCTCCAGGCCGCTGAAGGCGCGCGCCATCTCCGCGGGCGAGCGCAGATAGAACTCGGCCGTCCCCATCCGCATCCGGTTCGCCTGGTCGACGGTGCTGTTGGTCTGAATGCACAGCAACACGTCGTGCGCGCGGCTGTCCTCAGGCCGGACGTAGTGCGAGTCGTTCGTCGCCACCACTTGTAGGTCAAGACTGCGGGCAAGCTCAACGATCTGCGCATTCAGCGCATCTTGCCCGTCGAGCGACTGGTTCTGAATCTCCAGGAAATAGTGGTCCCTGCCGAAGACCTCGGCGTACCATTCGGCTACGCCGCGCGCCTGTTCGATCTGTCCATCTAACAGCAGCCGCGCCACCTCGCCCGACATGCAGCCCGAGAGAGCGATCAGGCCATCGGCGTATTTGGCCAGGAGCTCCTTGTCCGCACGTGGCTTGTAGTAAAAGCCTTCCAGGTGCGCCTGCGTGACGATCTTGAGGAGATTGCGGTAGCCGGCTTCGTTCCGCGCCAGGAGCGTCAGGTGGTAGTTCTTGTCGTCGATTTTCGGCTCGCGCTGCGTCATGCCGCGGGGGCTGACGTAGACCTCGCAGCCGATGATCGGCTTGATTCCGGCCTTCTTCGCCTCGCTGTAGAAGTCGATCACGCCGTACATCGACCCGTGGTCGGTGATGGCCAGCGCGGGCATGCCCAGCTCTTTGGCGCGGTTGACGAGATCGGGCAGGCGTGCGAGCCCGTCCAGCAGCGAGAACTCGGAGTGGACGTGCAGGTGGACGAATTCCGGACTGCGAGCGGTGGACGATTGAGCGGATGCTTGCTGGCGGCGACCAGCCATGCAGTATTCCCCCGTGCTGAGATGCGGTAGTTCGATTGGGTGCCGCGTGCCGCCGAACAGACGTTCAGGCCACTAGCCGTAGTGTGAATCGCGCCGGCCGCCCCTGGCAAGCCCTCCAGAGAAGAAGGCCTGCTCGCCGCCCGTCCGCAGCGGCCGCAGCAGACTTGCGCGGCCGCTGCGGCATCGCCGTGAGTCCGGTGTCACGCGTACCGTTTAGACGGCCAGATGCTGCACGGGTTGCCCGAACGATGTAGGATTGGGGGAATAGGAAAGGTCAGGACGTGGAAATCTCGCTCGGCGCCGTCATTATCGCGGCGGTGTTCATCGCGCTGGCGTTCATCCTGCCGCGCCTCTTCGGGGGCAACTACAACGTCTGCACGCGTTGCGAGGGCACCGGCTTCATCGACGAGCGCTGGCCCGATCCCAGCGAGCCCTCCGGCTTCCACGAGGCGAGCGGCAAATGTCCACGCTGCAAGGGCAAGGGCAAGGTGAGGGTGTAGGGGCTAAACCAAGTGCAAAGTGCAAAATGGCAGATTGCAGAGTGCGGATGCCTGCGGGTTCCACCTTGGCTTTCGTTTAGACCGCCACCGGGCGTACCAAGCGCTCTTCGGCCCGCCCGTTCCGCAGCGACTCTTCTTTGGCGGTCACCAGCGCGAGCTGCTCAGGGGTGGCAAACTGGATCTCGTAGAGCTCGCGGTAGACGCCACCCTTCTCCAGCAGCTCGTCGTGCGTGCCCTGCTCCACGATGCGGCCGTGGTCGAGGACGACGATCTTCCCGGCGTTGCGGATCGTCGAGAGGCGGTGCGCGATGACAAAGCTGGTGCGCCCGCGCATGACTCGTTCGAGCGCCTCCTGGATGAGCAGCTCGGTCTCGGTGTCGACGTCCGACGTCGCCTCGTCGAGAATGAGGATACGCGGGTTCTTGAGAATGGCGCGGGCGAGCGACAGGCGCTGCCGCTGCCCGCGCGACAGGCGCGAGCCGCTACCGCTCACTTCGGTGTCGTACCCCTCGGGCAACTGCCTGATGAAGTCGTGCGCGTTGGCCAGCCGGGCCGCGCGCTCGATCTCTTCGTCGGTCGCAGCGAGCTTGCCGTACTGGATGTTGGTGCGCACGCTGGCGTCGAACAGGTGCGTTTCCTGCAGCACGATCGCGACGTTGGCGCGTAGCGACGCCTGCGTCACGTCGCGCAGATCGTGGCCGTCGATCAGAACGCGGCCGGAATCCGCATCGTAGAACCGCGGGATCAGGTTGATAATCGTCGTCTTGCCCGAGCCGGTGTGCCCTACCAGTGCGACCAATTGGCCCGGCTGCGCCTCGAGGTCGATCCCGTGCAGCACCGGCTGCCCAGCCTGGTAGGCAAACGTCACGCCCTCGAAGCGGACGTGCCCCTCGACCGGCGGAAGATCGACCGCGCCCGGCCGGTCGACGACGTCGGGCCGCTCGTCGAGGAACTGGAAGATCCGGTCGGAGGCGGCGAGCGCCTGCTGAATGATGTTGTTGACCTGAATCAGGTCGTTCACCGGTTGGTAGAAGGCGGTGGCGTACGAGAGAAACGCCACCAGCTCGCCGATCGACAACTGGCCCAGCCGGATGAGCGATACGCCGTACCAGAGGATCATGCACGTCGAAAACGTCTGGATCAACTGAATCGTCGGCCCGGAGATCGACTGAATGGCGCGCGTCTGCAGCGCGGCGCGCATGTTTTCTCGGTTGCGCTCCTCGAATTTCCGGGTGGAAGCGTCCTCGCGCGCGAACGCCTTGGAGACGCGCACGCCGGAGATATTCTCCTGGAGCACCGTGTTGACGGCGGCGACCTTCTCCTGTACGCGCCGGTAGCGCGGGCGCAGGATCTGCGCCGTGATCGCACTGGCGACGACCATCGCCGGTGCGGTGCAGACGATGAGCAGCGTCAGCCGCCAGTTAAGCGAGAGCAGGATGACGAAGTAGACCGAGAGGTTGAGGACGCCGACGATCGACGAGATCGTGTTGCCATACAGCGTCTGCTGCAGCACGTTGATGTCGTTCGTCAGGCGCGACATGATGTCGCCTGCCTCGCGCTTCTCGTAGAAGCGGAGCCCGAGGCGCTGCACGTGCTGAAAGAGATCGCTGCCGAGCAGGTAGAGTACGTGCTGGCCGACCCAGGTGATGATGTAGCGGTTGAGAAAGGCCATCACGCCGCGCGCGACGTGGAGCGCCACGAGCGCACCGGCCGCGCTGAGCAGTATGGCTCGGTCGGCGTGCGGGATTGCCTCGTCGATCACGTACTTGGTGATCCACGGCGGGACAAGCTGGAGGAGCGAGACGCCCAGAATCGTCACGGCCGCGAGCGCCCAGCGGCTGTAGTACGGTCGCGCGTACCGGTACAGCCGGACGAGCGTACTCAGGACCTTGCCCTTGAGCTGTGGCGGCTCCGCTGTGCGGCTGCTTACCCGCCCACTCCCCGACCACATCATGGCGCGCTGCGTACCTCGCTAGAGAGCCCCCTCTCCCGAAGGGAGAGGGCGAGGGTGAGGGCCCCGGTACTCCCCTCTCCCCTGGTGGGAGAGGGGCCGGGGGTGAGGGGGACCCCCGCCGTTTCCTGCTTCCGGAACTGCGTCTCGTACAGGTGCCGGTACTGCGGACACGTCTCGAGCAGCTCCGTGTGCGAGCCACGACCCACGATGCGGCCGTTCTCCATATACACGATCTGTCCGGCGCGCTGGACGGTGGAAAGCCGGTGGGCGATGACGATCGTCGTCCGGCCCTCCATCAGGCGCTCGAGGGCGCGCTGGATCAGGAAATCGGTGCGCGTGTCGACGCTGGAGGTCGCCTCGTCGAGGATCAGGATGCGCGGGTCGACCAGCAGGGCGCGGGCGATGGCGAGGCGCTGGCGCTGGCCGCCCGAGAGGCGGACACCGCGCTCGCCGATCATCGTGTCGTAGCCCTCCGGAAACTCGGCGATAAAGTCGTGCGCGTTGGCCGCCTTCGCCGCCTCGATGACCTGCTCGTCGGTGGCGTCGTCCCGCCCGTAGCGAATGTTCTCTCTAATCGTCATGTTGAACAGGAACGTCTCCTGCAGCACCATGCCGATCTGCGAGCGGAGGCTGGCAAGCGTGACCTCGCGTACGTCGTGACCGTCGATCACTACGCGCCCCCTGGTCACGTCGTAGAAGCGTGGGATGAGGTTGATGAGCGTCGTCTTGCCCGACCCCGAGGGTCCGACGATCGCCAGTGAGCTGCCCGGACGGACGTGGATCGTGATGTCGCGCAGCAGCGGCGCCTGCCTGCCGTACGCAAAACTCGCGCGGTCGATCACGAGGTCGCCCTCGAGCGGCGGCAGGGGGACGGCGTCGGGCTTTTCGGCGACGTCGAGTGGCCAGTCGACGATCTCGAACACGCGCTCGCCGGCCGCGAGCGCCTGCTGAACGGCCTGGTTGATGAAGCCGAAGAAGCGCACCGGCTGCCAGAGCATCAGCACATACGCCTGGAAGGCAAACAGTCCGCCAATCGTCAGCGTCCCATCCATCACCCGCTGCGCGCCGAAATAGAGCACGAGCACCGAGGCGAAGGCGGTCGAGACCTCCTGCACTTGCGACCACGCGCCCATTTTGCGCGTCACCCACAGGCGCCGGGTGCGGATGCGCCAGTACTCGCTCAGGAAGCGGTCGCTTTCGTACTGTTCACGGTTATAGGCCTTGACCAGCTTGATCGCCGCGACGTTCTCCTGGAGGATTCCGGTGAGCCGGGCCATCATCCGCTGCAGTTCGCGGTAGATCGCCGTAATCGTGCGGATGCGCAACTGCACCAGGATGATAATGGGCGTGGCGGAGAGCGCGATGAGGGTCAACTGCACGTCGAGCGCCATCATCACGCCGATGTAGACGAGAATGCCGAACGTCGCGTCGAGGATGCGGATGATGCCGTTCGACGCGAAGAACTGCACCTGGCTGACGTCGCTCGTCACGCGCGACATGAGCTGGCCCGTTTGATGGGCGTCGTAGAAGCTCATGCTCTGCGACTGGAGATGTCGGTACAGATCGTTTCGTAGATCGTGGACGACGTTCTGTCCGAGTGACTCGGTCGAGTAGTTCTGCAGCGAGTTGAGCGCCCTGGCGACCGCGGTCACAAGAAAGAGACCGGCGGTGAGGCCGACGACCGACTGCACCGAGCCGTAGACTGCCGCTTCGTCGATGATCAACTTGGTGAGCCACGCCGGTACCGTCCGCATCACGGACTCGGTCGTCATCGAGGCGACGATGATGCCGACGAGGCGCCAGTGTGGCCGCGCGTATCCCAGCAGTCGAAGGAGCAGCTTCACGTTGACGTTAGGGTTATGACCGAGTAAGTATAGCCAAGCTCGCTACGCTCGCGTGATCAGGTGGTGATCAGGTGGTGATCAGCTCGCTGAGTTCGCGTGGTCAGGTCGTGCCCCGACCTGCACCCACCTGATCACCACCTGATCACTCACTTCCTATAGACTCTGTCCCGTGATCACGCCTCCGCGGCGAATTGGGATAGTCGAGGCGCCTCACCGGCCAGATACGGCGCTGCTGGCGGCGCAGACTCGCGAGCTGGCACGCAAGGCCGGTGCGACGGTATGGATGGCGCCGTCGTGGGATGCACCGGAGGTCGGGAAGCACCTCGCCGGTACCGACCTTGTGATTTGTTTCGGCGGCGACGGCACGCTCATCCGCGGCGCACGGCTGGCGGCCCCGCTCGGCGTACCGATCGCCGGCGTCAACTTCGGCCGCATGGGGTTTCTCGCCGAGTTGTCGCCCGACGAGCTGGCCGCCGGCTTACCCAAGCTGCTCGACGGCGAATTCTGGATCGAGGAGCGCATCACGCTTGCCGTCGAGCACCGGCGCGATGGCGAGCTCCTCGGGCACTACCTGGCCGTTAACGACGCGATGGTTGGGCGCGGCCGCGTCAATCGCGTCGTGCGGCTGCACACCTGGATTGACGGACAGTACATGACGAGCTACGCCGCCGACGGTCTGCTCGTCTCGACCCCGACCGGCTCGACCGCCTCCAACCTCGCGGCTCAGGGGCCGGTGCTCCCGCCCGACATGGATGCGCTCGTGCTCGTGCCGGTCATGCCGTTTGTCTCGTTCCGCAACGCGCTGGTGCTCGCCGGCAGCAGCCAGGTAGACGTGCAGGTCACGATTAACCCGCCGCCGCCCCTCCACGAGGCCGTGCTCTCGATCGACGGGGGCATCACCATACCGATCGAAGATAGTGACCGCTTCCGGTTCACACGTGGCAACGTACGCTGTCACTTCGCGCGCATCCGCGATAGGCACTATTTCCACGCCGTGCTCGTCCCCAAGCTCCAACGCGGACCGTTGCTTCAGCCGCTCCCCCCCGATACGCCGCCGCCCGTGAATGAAACGTGAAGCGCCCGAGTACACTTTATGGTTGAAGCGGCCGTTCGGTAGCTCGCCGCATCGCCAATGCTCCAGGAACTGACGATTCGCAACGTTGCCCTGCTCGAGGAAGTGCGGGTTGCCTTCGAGCCGGGGTTCAACGTCCTTACCGGCGAGACCGGCGCCGGTAAGTCGATCGTCATCGACGCCATCGGCACCGTGCTCGGCGGACGAGCCAGCACCGACGTGATTCGTACCGGCACCGAGCGCGCCAGCGTCGAAGCGATCTTCTCGCTCGACGGCGACGACGCAGAGACGCCGCTTCGTCTGCTGCTCGAGGAGCTGGGGCTGCTCGACGACGTGAGCGACGTGGACGGCACGCTGATTCTTACCCGTGAGGTCAACCGGGTGGGGCGCAGCGTCGCGCGCATTAACGGCCGTGCCGTACCGGTCTCCACACTGGCGCAGGTCGGCGCCCACCTGGTAGACATCCACGGCCAGCACGAACACCTCTCGCTGCTGCGCCACGGCGCCCAGCGAGAGCTGCTCGACCGCTTCGGCGGATTAATGGAAGCGCGCAACGCCGTCGCCGACCTCGTACGCGGCCTGCGCGCGACGCGCGCCGAACTGCGGTCGCTTCAGCAAGACGAGCGCGAGGTCGCACGCCGCATCGACCTCCTGTCGTTCCAGGTGGAAGAGATCCAGCAGGCCAGGCTGACACCCGGCGAAGACGAGCGCCTCGCGCACGAGCGGACACGTCTCGCCAACGCCGTGCGCTTGGCCGAGCTCGCCACCGCGATTTATGAGGTCCTCTCGGGTGGCGACGGCGAGCAGTCGTCGGCGCTCGATCTTCTCGGCAGTGCCGCGCGTCACCTGGCACAGCTCACGCGAATCGACGCTGAGATGGCCGACCACGAGCAGGCGTTGATCGAAGCCACGGCGCACGTGGAGGAGCTTGGCCACACCTTCCGCGCCTACCGCGAAGCGATCGAGTTTGCCCCCGAGAGGCTCGAGCAAGTCAACGAGCGGCTCGATCTCATCCATACGTTGCAGCGCAAGTACGGCGACACGATCGAAGACGTGCTGGCCTTTGGCGAGCCCGCCGCCGAGGAGCTCGACGCGCTCGTCAACCGCGGCGTCAGGACGGAGGCGCTCGAGCGGCGCGTCGCCGAGCTCGAGCACGAGATCTCCCGCGCCGCCGGCGCGCTTTCGGCGCAGCGCGCCGCCGCCGGCGAGCGGCTCGCACGCGCAGTGGGCGCAGAGCTCCGCGCGCTCGGCCTGGGCGGCCGGTTCGAGGTGGCGCTCATCCAGGAACCGGATGCCGAGGGCGTTCCGCTCGACGGCCGGCGGCTGCGCTTCGACGAGTCGGGTGTCGATACCGTGGAGTTCCGATTCGGACCGAATCCGGGCGAGCCGGCCAAGCCGGTGGCCCGCACCGCCTCCGGCGGCGAGCTCTCGCGCATATTGCTCGCGCTCAAGGCGGTGCTCTCGATCGCCGACCGGACGCCGACACTGATCTTCGATGAGGTCGATACCGGCATCGGCGGGCGCAACGGCCAGGTCGTCGGCGAGAAGCTGGCGCAGATTGCGCAGCAGCATCAAGTGCTGTGCGTCACCCATCTGCCCCAGGTGGCGGCCTACGGCGACTCGCACTTCTTCATCGCCAAACACGTCCGCGACGGCCGCACGGCGACGTCGGTCGTCCCACTCGATGCGGCGGCGGCGGCGCACGAGTTGGCGCAGATGCTCGGAGGCACGACGGCATCCACGCTCGATCAGGCCCACCAGCTCAAGCAGCGCGCCTGCGAGTGGAAGCAGTCGCGCCGCGTCCTTGGACCGACTGTGGCGGCTCTCGGCGCCCAGCCGGCGGCGCGGAACGGTAGACCCGAAATCGCAGGCTTACTGCCGGAGGAAGGAGTGTCTCCAACAACAGTTTTGCCACGCCCGAGGCGCAAGCAAGCTCGGGCCGTTACACAGGGGGACCTTTCCCCAAGAGGAGTAATCACGTGAAGGAAGAGACGCGAGAGCGGGGCACGCACCGCCGCGGCGTGCTGCGCGCCACCGGTGGCCTGGCGGCCGCAATTGCGGCCGCGACGTCTGGCGGCGCGCTCGCCGCGTGCGGCGCGCCGGCCAAAGAGGCGATTGGCACGGCAACGCGCCCACTCAAGATGGCATTCGTCCCGTCGTCCGATAGTCAGAAGGTGCTGAGCAGTGGAAAACCGATCGGCGAATTGCTGGAGAAGGAGACGAGCTACAACGTAGGGGTATCCGTGCCGACCAGCTACGTTGCCGTAGTGGAGGCGATGGGATCCAACCAAATCGACGTCGGTTGGCTAGCGCCATTCTCGTACGCCGTGGCACACAAGCGCTACGGTGTGGACGTGATCCTCTCCACGGTACGCAGTGGGAGCAAGTCGTACCCGTGGCAGTTGATCGTACACGCCGACAGCGGCATCAGGAAGCCCGAGGACCTAAAGGGCAAGCGGTTTGCGTTTGGCGACCCGCTCTCGACCTCCAGCTATCTCTATCCGGCAGCGTATATTAAGGAGAAACTCAACACCGATCCAGAGAAGTTCTTCAGCCAGATACAGTTCGCCGGCGGGCACGACAAAGTCGTCGTCGCGGTCTACAACAAGCAGGTCGACGGCGGCGCGACCTATGGTCCTAGTGTGGGCCAGCCGGAATCGGATGCTCGGTCGCGTGTGGTGAGTACCCTGCCGGATGTGATGAAGCAAGTGGTGCGCATCCTCGAGGCGGACCAGATCCCCAACGATACGGTGAGCGTACGAAAGGGCCTGCCGAAGGACGTCATGGAAAAGGTCAAGGCGGGCCTGCTCAAAATCGCCGCCTCCGACGAGGGCAAGAAGCACCTCAAGGCACTGTACTCCATCGACGGGCTGTCGGCGGCCTCGGACGCGGACTACGCGCCGCTGCGCAAGAAATCCGAGCTACTGAAGCTCGACCTGGAAGTAGCCGCCGGAATCAAGCCGGCGCCCACCGCCACCAAAGGACCCTAGGGGGTGAAGAGTGAAGAGTGAAGAGTGAGGACTTATTTTCCGCTCCCCCGAGCTAGGGGTTGCGCAGGGCCGGCACGTGGGGGACGATCCACGGTGGAGGTGGATCGATGCCTGGCACACGTGACGGACCAGTCACCTATGAAACGTGGGTGGTGGGAGCCGCCTTTCTGG
>JACQGX010000219.1 GCA_016199265.1 Chloroflexota bacterium
CGTGAACTTCGCCTTCCCCTGCAACTCCAGCACCTTCGTGATCGCCGCCGTCAGCGTCGTCTTCCCGTGGTCGACGTGCCCGATCGTCCCCACGTTCACGTGCGGCTTCGTCCGCTCAAATCGCTGCTTCGCCATCGGTGTCTCTTCTCCTGGTCAGAGCCTCTGTGTAACGGCCTTTCGGCCCAGTCGGTCCACACGCATAGACGCACCATCACGCCGCGCCTACAGAATAAGACGCGGCGTGATGCCGTCCACTGCGCGAGACGTATTCTCTTGTGCGCTCAGCGCCGAAAATCGAGGCCGAGTTCTGCCCACTTCGGAGTAGGCAGTACGCAGTAGGCAGTACGCAGCGAGTTTCACCGCGAGGCATTCTGCTCTTACTGCTGCCTGCTGCCTGCTGCCTACTCCGTATGGGTGATCACTGCGCCCCCTGACGGGGGAAGGGCCGCCGCCCGGCGCGCCTATCGGCGCGCCTTGGCGACTACTTCCTCCGCCACGGATGCGGAAACCGGTTCGTAGTGCGCGAACTCCATCGAGTACGTCCCACGCCCAGAGGTCAACGACCTCAAGGTGCCGATGTACCCGAACATCTCGGCTAGAGGAACCATAGCCTTGATAACCTGCGCGTTCGCCCGAGTTTCCATACCCTCGATACGTCCGCGCCGCGCATTCAGGTCGCCCATGGCGTCACCCATGAATTGCTCGGGCACGACCGCCTCAACACGCATGATCGGCTCGAGCAGGACGGGCCCCGCCTTCTCCACACCGGCCTTGAGGGCCATGGAGCCGGCGATTTGGAACGCCATCTCCGAAGAGTCTACCTCATGATACGAGCCATCGTACAGTGTCGCCCGCAGATCGACCAGCGGATAGCCGTGCCGCCCGCCGGTCTGGAGCGCACCACGAATGCCCTGTTCGACCGCCGGGATGTACTCCCTCGGAACGACACCGCCGACGATCTTGTTGGCGAATTCGAACCCACTGCCCCGCCGCAGCGGCTCGAGGTCGAGCCACACATGGCCGTACTGGCCCTTGCCCCCAGTCTGCCGGACGAAGCGGCCCTCCGCCTGGCAACGACGGGTGATCGTCTCCTTGTACGCCACCTGCGGTCTCCCGATGTTGGCGTCGACGCGGAACTCCCGCAGCATGCGGTCGACGATGACCTCGAGGTGCAGCTCGCCCATGCCGGCGATCACGGTCTGGCCGGTCTCTGGGTTGGTCGCCGCCCGGAACGTGGGATCTTCTTCGGCCAGGCGCTGGAGCGCGATCGCCATTTTATCCTGGTCGCCCTTGGTTTTCGGCTCGATCGCCTGGCTGATGACCGGCTCCGGGAACGTGATCGACTCCAGAATGATCGGCTTGGCCTCGGCGCAGAGCGTGTCGCCGGTGGTCGTCATCTTCAGGCCAATCGCCGCCGCGATCTCGCCGGCGTAGACCTCCTCGACGTCCTCACGCTCGTTGGCGTGCATCCGCACCAGGCGGCCAAGACGCTCGCGCGTGCCCTTGGTCGAGTTGAGCACGTAGCTGCCGGCGTTCGCCTTACCGGAATAGACGCGGAAATACGTCAGCTTGCCGGCGAACGGGTCGGCGACGATCTTGAACGCCAGCGCCGAAAACGGCTCGTCATCCAACGCGCGCCGCTGCTCTTCCCAGTCGGTGCCGGGCACAGTGCCGGTGATCGGCGGCACGTCGAGCGGCGACGGCAGGTAGTCGATGATCGCGTCGAGCAGGAGCTGGATCCCCTTGTTGCGCAGCGCCGCGCCGCACAACACGGGGATCAGCTTGCCGCTCAGGGTGGCACGCCGCAGCGAGGCGCGCAGGTCCTCGAAGGCAAGCTCTTCACCTTCGAGGTACTTGAGCATTAGGTCCTCGTCGGTCTCGGCGATCGCCTCGGCGAGCCGCTCGCGCTGCTGCTGCGCCTCGTCCTGCATGTCGGCCGGAATCTCGGTCTCGACGCGCTCGGTGCCCATCGCATCGGTGTAGACGTACGCCTTCTGCGCCAGGACGTCGACGACGCCCCTGAACGAGATCTCGAGGCCAATCGGCAACTGGACGACGACGGGATTGGCGCCGAGACGCTCCTTGATCTGGTCGACGCAGGCCCAGAAGTCGGCCCCAGTACGGTCCATCTTATTCACGAAGCAGATGCGGGGCACGCCGTACTTATCCGCCTGGCGCCAGACCGTTTCCGACTGCGGCTCGACACCCGACACGCCGTCGAAGACGACGACACCGCCGTCGAGCACGCGCAGGCTCCGCTCGACCTCGGCCGTGAAGTCGACGTGCCCCGGCGTGTCGATGATGTTGATGCGATGGTCGCGCCAGAAGCACGTCGTCGCCGCCGCCGTGATCGTGATGCCGCGCTCGCGTTCCTGCGGCATCCAGTCCATCGTGGCCGCGCCTTCGTGCACCTCGCCGATGCGGTGGGTCCGCCCAGTATAGAAGAGAATGCGCTCGGTGACGGTCGTCTTACCGGCATCGATGTGCGCGATGATTCCAATGTTGCGTGTGTGTTCCAAGCCATAGACACGAGGCATTAAGGTACTTCCCGACCGGCCAGACGCCGACCACGATTCGGACGGCGCGAGACAGAATCTCGCGCCGTCCCCAAAGGTAGCGCTGGCGAACGCCGGCGCTACCGCGAGCAAGCAACGTTTCGACGACTAGCGGACGACCAATCGGCGACTACTGCAAGACTGTTACCACCGATAGTGGGCAAAGGCCTTATTGGCTTCGGCCATCCGGTGCGTTTCGTCACGCCGCCGGACCGTCGCGCCCTGATTCTGGGAGGCTTCTTGCAGCTCGGCGGCGAGCTTCTCAGCCATGCTGCGCCCGCCGCGGGCACGAGCCGATCGGATCAGCCAGCGCATGGCCAGCGAACTGCGTCGGTCGGCGCGAATTTCTATGGGGACTTGATAGGTAGCGCCGCCGACGCGGCGGGGACGAACTTCGAGGCTCGGCATCGCGTTGCGCAGTGCCTGCTCGAATACCTCGTGGCCGCTCCGCCGCACGCGCTCCTCGCACATGTCGAGCGCAGAATAGAAGATGCGCTCAGCCACCGACTTCTTGCCACGGGTCATGAGCTTATTGATAAAGCGGGCAACGTTGGCGTCGTGGTAGCGCGGGTCCGGTGCGATGGGCCGCTTCGGCGCTTGTCCTCTGCGAGACATACGTCAGTTCCTAGTTCCTAGTTCCTAGTTCTTAGTGCCAAGGGGTTCGACCCCACTAGGAACTAGGAACTGTGCTCTTGCTACTTCGGCGCCTTCGCGCCGTACTTGGAGCGACCCTGCTTGCGATCCTTCACGCCGGTCGCATCCAGCTTGCCGCGAATGATGTGATAGCGTACGCCTGCTAAATCTTTGACACGGCCACCGCGGATCAACACCACCGAGTGCTCCTGCAAGTTATGGCCTTCGCCGGGAATGTACGCCGTGACTTCCATCCCATTGGACAGACGGACACGCGCGACCTTGCGCAGCGCCGAGTTCGGCTTCCTGGGGCTGACCGTCTTCACCTGCACACAGACACCCTTTTTCTGCGGTGACGGCTTCTGTCGGATAGTGCGGCCCCGGAGCGCGTTGAACGAAAAGTGCAGCGCCGGCGCCTTGACCTTTTTGCGCGCGCGCTGGCGGCCCTTACGGATGAGTTGGTTGATCGTTGGCACGCTGTATTAGACCTTGAGTACGTTGGCGTGGAAATCTACAACGGACGGAATGCCAGCGGCGCTACGCACAGGGCATAGCGCCGCAGCACAATACATCAGTATACCAGAGACGAGGGGAAGCCTACTCGGCCCCGACCTCCCCATCTCCGAGTGTGGCAGGGGCGCCGAAGAGATTGCGCGCCGCTGCCTGCAGCGCCGCCTGCTCGTCCTGCTCGGCTTCAGCCGCCTGCGCTGCGAGCTGCAACTGGCGCTGCCGCTCGAGCCGGGTCTGCCAGCCGGTGCCGGCCGGGATGAGCTTGCCGATGATGACGTTCTCCTTGAGCCCGATGAGCCGGTCCTTGGCGCCGTTCACCGCCGCTTCGGTGAGCACGCGGGTGGTCTCCTGGAAGGAGGCCGCCGCCAGGAAGCTCTCGGTGGAGAGTGACGCCTTGGTGATGCCGAGCAGGACCGTCTGCGCCGTTGCCGGCTCGCCGCCTTCGGCCAGGACCTGCGCGTTGACCTCTTCGTAGTGGAAGCGGTCGACGATCTCACCGGGCAGCAGCAGCGTGTCGCCCGGCGTATCGACGCGCACCTTGCGCAGCATCTGGCGCGCGATCAGCTCGATATGCTTGTCGTTGATCGATACGCCCTGGCTGCGGTACACGCTCTGAACCTGATCGACGAGGTACTGCTGGACCGCCTCGCGCCCAAGCACCTGCAGGATGTCCTGCGGGTTGACGGCGCCTTCGGTCAACTGATCGCCGGCCGAGACCCACTGGCCTTCCTCGACGCGGATGCGCGCCGCCGCCGGGATCACGTACTCGGCGTCTTCGCGCTCCTCCGTCCGCAATAGGATCTGATCGCCGTCCTTGACCAACCGGCCGCTGCTGCGGGCAATGACCTTGTCTTCGTCGGGCAGGACCGCGAGGGCCTCCTGCGTCGACACCCCTTCGGCCGGCACACCCTCGCTCGGCCGGCGCCGAGCGATGACCTGGCCGGCCTCGACGAAGTCGTCGACGTTGGCCACGAGCTCGAAGCCCTCGGGGAGGTCGACGTCGTCGGTGTACGTCTGCGTCGAGACGACCCGAATCTTGGTCGGCTCACCCCGTTCGATCTCGACCCGTCCCTCGATGGCGCTGATGATGGCAACACCCTTGGGCACACGCGCCTCGAAGAGCTCTTCGACGCGCGGCAGACCCTGCGTGATGTCCTCGCCGGCAACGCCACCGGTGTGGAACGTGCGCATCGTCAACTGCGTCCCCGGCTCGCCGATCGACTGCGCCGCGACGATACCGGCGGCCGCGCCGAGCTCGATGAGCTTAGCGGTCGCCAGGTTCCGGCCGTAGCACATCTGGCAGATCCCGTAGCGCAACTCGCAGGTAAGTGGCGAACGTACGCGCACCGCCGGCAGCCGCAGCGCTTCGATGCGCGTCACGGCGGCTTCGTCAATCTCGCCGTTGAAGGGCACGATGACTTCGCCGGTATTCGGATCGGCGATGTCGTCGGCCGCCATCCGGCCCATGATGCGGTTGGTCAGGCTGCCGCCCACCTGCCGCTCGTCGGGCCGGCGCACGGTGATTCCCTGCGTCGTGCCGCAGTCCTCGTCGCGCACGATCACGTCCTGCGAGACGTCGATCAGACGGCGGGTGAGGTACCCCGAGTCGGCGGTACGCAATGCAGTGTCGGCGAGGCCCTTGCGGGCACCGTGCGTCGAGATGAAGTACTCGAGTACGCTCAGCCCCTCGCGGAAGTTCGAGCGAATCGGCAGCTCGATGATGCGGCCGGACGGATCGGCCATGAGGCCGCGCATGCCGGCGATCTGGCGAATCTGCTGGAAGCTGCCCTTGGCAGCGCCCGACTGCGCCATCATGTAGACCGGCCCGTGCGGATCGAGCTCCTTCTTGACCGCATCCTCGATCTCCGACATCGCGTGGCTCCACGCCTCGACGTTCTTGTCGTACTGCTCCTGCTCGGTGATGAGCCCGCGCCGGTACTGACGCTCGATCTCCTCGATCTCGCGGTCGGTCTCGGAGAGCACCTCCGCCTTGCGCGTGGGGATAAAGATGTCGCTGATGGCCATCGTCATCCCCGACACCGTCGCATAGTGGAAGCCCAGATACTTCATCTCGTCGACCACCTCGGCGGTACGCTCTTGCCCGAGCGTGAAGAAGCAGCGAGCGACGACGTTCTTGAGCTTGCCCTTGTCGAGCACCTCGTTGAAGAAGCGGAGACCACGCGGCAGCGCGGCGTTGAAGACGACGCGACCGACGGTGGTGTCATAGAGCTGCCCATACCGCAGGCCTTCGGCCTCGACGAACGCCGGCGGAAAGTCGGTCTCGTTGAGCTGCACCTTGACCTTCGCCTGCAGTTCGACGGCGTTCGTGTCACGGGCGAGCAGCGCCTCGTCGAAGCCGGCGAAGACCTTGCCTTCACCCCTCGCACCGTCCTTGGCCAGCGTCAGGTAGTACATCCCGACGACCATGTCCTTAGTTGGGGCGACAATCGGCGAGCCGTCGGCCGGCGAGAGCAGGTTGTGGGTCGCGAGCATCAGCTCGCGCGCCTCCCGCTGTGCCTCTGCCGACAGCGGCACGTGAACCGCCATCTGGTCGCCGTCGAAATCGGCGTTGAACGCGGTGCAGACGAGTGGATGGATCTGGATCGCGCTGCCCTCGACGAGCACCGGATCGAACGCCTGCACCGAGAGCCGGTGCAACGTCGGCGCGCGATTGAGCAACTCCGGATGGCCCTTCGTGACTTCTTCGAGAATGTCCCAGACTTCCTTCGTCTGGCGCTCGATCATCTTCTTCGCGCTGCGCACGGTGTGAACG
>JACQGX010000236.1 GCA_016199265.1 Chloroflexota bacterium
AGGCCGAAAGCCGAAAGGCCGAAAGCCGAAAGGCCGAAAGCCGAAAGGCCGAAAGCCGGACCTGCCGATCCCCTTCGTCGTTCGTCGAGCCTGCCCTGAGCTTGTCGAAGGATCGTTCGTCTGAACCTCGACCACGTTGGTGTTCTAGCCTACCGGTAAGAAGTTGTACTTCCTAAGTATCGCCTGTCCGGCGTGCCCGCGGCAGCAATCGCCGTGAAGCGTGGACCGGCGACGACGTCGACGGCGAACAGGAGTGGCGCCTTGTGGGCGGCAGCCACCAGTCTTGCCAGTAAGCTCATGATTGGACGATAGCGTGCCGCAGGCAGTCGCGACGACTTCGCCCACTCAGAAAACGGCACGCCCGATGATGGCCGCGATTGCCTGCGCCGCCAGCGCCGCGCTCGTCGTGAGACCGAGCCAGTAGAGCGATTGCGAGAGGTACGCGGGGAGCGTGCGCCGTGCCGGCCGCCGGTTCGGGCTAGGCGCGCTGCGGAAGGTCAGCCGCGGTGCCCTCATCAGTTGCCGCTCGTGGTACCAGCGCGCGCCGATAAGAATGGCAATGCACGTCAACGCGAGGATCAGCCGCCCCACCTCGTCGAGTTCCACCCGCTGCTCCGCTCCTTGTCGCCGCTCTGGCCTGCTTGTACGTAGGCCCTGTTGCGGCGGCCGCATCGTCGGACGACCGGCAACCACAGCCCGGTGTTTGCGGAAACGCACTACACTCGCGTCCGCCTCGCGGGGCGGCGGGAAAAGGCTGCCACGCGGCCGTGGCGAAGGGGTGTCTCGCGGCGGTGCTGCGACCGTTAGAATCCGGCAACAGGAGAACCACTATGGCCCAAACGAATGGCACGACCAAGACCCTTCCGCCGGTGATGCTGGCGGACCTGATGCAGGCGCTCAACGCGACCGAAGCCAACATCCGCTGGTGGGAGGCCGACGGCACACTTCCCAAAGCGGAACGCGACGAGACCGGCCGGCTGCTCTGGGACACCAGGGCTATCCAAGAGTGGGCGCAGTCGGATGCGGGCCGGAAGTTCATCGACCGCCGGGTGTAACGAGTAGTCGGTCGTCAGTCGTCAGTAGTCGGCAGTCAGTTCCCCACCTCAGTGAGCGCGGCGAGCAACCGAGTACCGACGACCGACGACTGGCGACTCACGACCGAACGGGGTGAAATGGCGACGGTGCAGGGGACGAAGCAGTTGGTGCCGCACAATACAATTGACCCGCAGGTGTTTCTCGATTCCGTGAAGGCGCAGGGCGTTCGTTCCGAGGCGCGCGTCTTGCGGATTGGCGAGACGTTGGTCTTGGGGAGGTAGGAGGGAGCAACCAACCATGCCGTACGTCCCCCCGAGTGAGGCCCTCAATCTGGCGGCGATCGATGTGGATGCGATTCGGGAACAGATGGGCAGGCCACCGTGGCGCAAGGCGCTCGTGGCCACTCCGGCCACGCGCTGGGTGCTGTGGGAGTGGCCGGCGGGGTACGTCGCGGCGGCGCACCACCATCCACGCGCCGACGAAGTCTTCCACGTCCTGCACGGCCGTGCGGTCTTTCGTTTTGGCGCCGGTGGCATCGATCACCTCGCCGGTCCGGGCACCGTGCTCTTCGCGCCGCGCGGCGTGCCGCACGCGATAGTTGTCCCCGGACCGGAGTCACTGCTCCTGCTCGTCTCGGTCACTCCCAACGAAGACGCGCCCGACGAAACGGTACTCGATGCGCCGTCCGAGGCGGCGCAAGACGGCTGACTCGGTCCAGTCCGCGCGCACCGGTCCCGTCTCTGGCGGTTGGACACAGGAACACCGGCGGCGTAGACGTCTTGTAGGGGCGTATCGACATACGCCCAGGGGTGGAGCGCCGCGGTTGGTCGTACGTCAAAACGCCGCCACGGGAAATTGTCGATCTCCGGAAGACTGCCTGGACGTCCGCTGGCACGCCTCTTGACGGCTGTACGGTTTAGTGATAAACCAATGATGGCCGGCAGAGGGATCTCCCGCCGGCAGCAAATGGGGGGTGAAGAATCTGATGACCAGAACACAGCCGCCATTCGCGCCCGGCGCGTCGACGTCCGCGGCTCCAGGCGGCACCGCTGCTGAGTCCCAGACCGCGCGCTCGATCGTGCTCGTCGCCGATTCGCACGTCGTGCTCGAGGGCGCCGGCGTCCCGGTGCGGCGCATCCTGCCCTCACGCGAAGCGCGCTACGACCTCGTCGACCCGTTCTTGCTGCTCGACGAGTTCCGCATAGAATCGTCGGGCGACGGCGCATCGTTCCCGCCGCACCCGCACCGCGGCTTCGAGATCGTCACGTACTTCATTGCCGGCTCGGGCAAACACGTCGATAGCGAGGGCAACGCCGGCGTCGTCTACGCCGGCGGCCTGCAGCGCATCACCGCCGGCCGTGGCATGTGGCACGGCGAAGGCTCAGGTGACGGCCCCTCGGGACCGGTCCATGGCCTGCAGCTCTGGATCAACCTCGCGCGCGCCGAGAAGGGCATCGCCCCGAGCTACCAGGCCGTAACGGCCGAGCAGATCCCCGAGCGCAAGGTCGGCGACGCCACCGTCCGCGTGCTCGTCGGCGAAGGCTCGCCGACGCAACTGCGCACGCCGTCGCTCTACTACGACGTCCAGCTTCCGTCGGGCGGCCAAACTGCCCTCGACGTGCCTGACGGTTACCAAGGATTCGCCTACGTGATCGACGGCGAAGGCGCGTTCGGCGCCGGTGGGCGCACCGTGCGCGCCGGCCAGGTCGCCGTGCTGGGCCCGACAGGGAGCCTCCCCGTCGTCGCCGGCAACGGCGGCGTGCGCTTCGTACTCTGCGCCGGTGTACCCCACCGCGAGCCGGTCCGCTGGAACGGTCCCTACGTCGACTAATCCAAGTGCACTCTGCATTTTGCACTTTGCACTTGGTTTAGGTGGACGATAGCGTGCCGCGGGCGGCCGCGACGGCCTCGCCCATAATCGCCAGTGCGATCTCTTCCGGTGTGCGGGCGCCGATGTCGAGTCCGATCGGACCTCGCACCCGCCGAATCTGGTCGTCGCTCAGCCCGGCAGCGCGGAGGCGCGCCGCTCGGTCGGCCTGTGTGCGGCGGCTGCCGATCGCGCCCACGTAGCGGGCGCCCGCCTCGAGCGCATAGCGAATTGCCGGCTCGTCGAGCTTTGGGTCGTGACTGAGTACTGCCACATAGCTTGAGTCGTCGAGCTTCAACTGACCCGTCTCGACCGCATCTTGCGGCCAGGCCCCGAGTAACGTGCCGGCGTGCCCGAGCCGCTCCGGCGTGGCAAAGGCAGATCGCGGATCGACGACCGTGGTGCGAAACCCAACCTCGTGGGCGAAGCGCACCAATGGAATGGCGATGTGGACGGCACCGAAGATCGCCAGGTGCGGTGGTCGAGGGAACACGTCCAGGTACACGTGCAGCGAGTCGTCTGGCAAGTACGTCCGCAGCGCAGATTCGGCGCCGTACCCCTGGCGCAGCAACGCCTGCGCGTCTTCGACGATCTGCCGGCCGGTCTTGCCGTCCCAAAGGGTATTGTCGAGACGATGCGCCAGACCGGCTGCATCGATCGGCTCGATGGCCTGGAACGTGACCAAGAGCTTGCTGCCGGTACGTGCGGCGCTGCCTTCGCTCACCACCGTCGCCACCACCATCGGCGTCTCTGTCACGAGCTGGTCTCGCAGCCGGCGGTACAGTGGCGCCTCGAGCCGCTCGATGAGAATCTCGATCGCGCCGCCGCACGTCAGCCCGGCATCCCAGGCGACGTCGTCGCCAATCCCGAAGCGCACCAGCGCCGGCCGGCCGGTGGCGAGCACCGGCTGGGCCGCCTCCGCCACACCGGCCTCAACACACCCGCCGCTGACCGAGCCAGACAGCTCTCCCCGAATGGAGAGCGCCAGCTTCGCCCCTTCTGGTCGGGGAGCGGAACGAAACACCCGCACCACGGTCGCCAGCGCCACCGGCTCACCCCGCTCGAGGATCCACCGGTCGAGGTTGTGAAACAGTTCCCTCATTGCAAACTCCTTGCCGTTATGTAACTATTCCTATCGTATTGGTGCGACCTGTGCAACATGTGCCGCAGCGCCGGATCACGGCCTGCTGTTCCGGAAGGGGGTGAACGTCGCGAGCAGAGCCTAGACAAAGCCCAATGGCATTCAGACGGTAACCACACGCTCTCGTCTAAACCAAGTGCAAAGTGCAAAGTGCAAAGTG
>JACQGX010000025.1 GCA_016199265.1 Chloroflexota bacterium
CCACCTGCCGCCAGCAGGAGCGCTCGGTGCTGGACGACCTCACCGCCGTCTGGACCGCCGCGCACCGCCATCACCCGCTCCCCTCTCTCCTGCCGGCCGCCGCGTAGCGGTGCTACGCCGTGAACGGCCACGGTTGGAACATTTCAAGTAGCTGTGCCAACGGGCCACGCTCCAGGTACACTTTCGATGGTGAGGCTGATTCCCCACCGCTCGGGCTTGTCGCCGCCGGCCGGTTTGGTCGTCGCTTTGGCGATCGCCAGCAGGTCTTCCCACGTGAGCTCGCCTTTGAGCTGCTCCCACGGATCGGGCGCGCCGGCCTCCTTGACCATGGTCTTGTTGTAGTACCAGGCGTGCGGCGAGAGCACGTAGGGCATGGTGTAGAGCTTGCCGTTCCAGAACTCGATGCCCATCAGCCCGTAGTCGCGCCTGACGTTCATCTTGTCGCGGTTGGCGTACGGCATCAGGTCGAGAATCATGCCCTGGTCGAAGAGCTTCGTCATCACCTGGTTGTGCGCGTGCGGCACATCGGCTGCGGCTCCCCCGACGAATTCGGTGACGAGCTTCTCGGCGTAGTTGGGCACCGGCTCCATATTGACGGTATGACCCGTCGTCGCCTTGAACTCATCGACGGCGGGCTGCAGCACGTTGAGCCGCTCCTGGTTCCAGAAGGTGGTGTAGCGGAGCGTAACCGGCTGCGTGGCCGGACTGGTCGACGGCGTTGCCTGCCCTGCCGGCCCGCAGGCAGCGAGTGCCATGACACCTCCAGTGGCCAAAAGACCTCTCCTGACAACAATTCAACGTGTAGCGTATCTGCTCATGCGCGCTTCTCCTTTCTGTGGAACTACGATGCGATTTGCCGCTAGCCTGTCATCGGGGCCTGGGGCACGCCGTCCCCTTTGACGACAGCCCCAGCGTACGCCACTTACACCAATGTGAACCTCAACGCCACAAGCCGAGCCCCGGCGAATGGGATCTTGATTGGTGCGTTGTTGGCGACCGGCCACAGCTCGCACGGCGGGCAGCCCGGAGCGCTGCCCTGTCCGTCCGCTACGTCCCAACCGGGTTCGGCAACTCGAGCGTGTCGTTCGTCTCACGCTGCCACGCCAGGAGCCGATCGTAGAGTGCGCGGATGATCGGTTCGTTGCCCGGGTCGTGGAAGGCGTTGTGCAGCTCGCCGGGATCCTGCTGGAGGTCGTAGAGCTCGAACTCGCGGCTGAGATGGACGTTCAACTTCCAGCGCCCTCGGCGGATGGTGCGTGTGTCGACCGAGCGCAGTCGCGCCTCGACTTCCCGCGCGTCGCTCAACTCGCCACTTCCCGAGATCTGACGTTCCAACCCGTTCCACTCGATCACCACCTCGGCATCGTCAGGCGCGCGATCGCCCGAGGCGAGCAACGGCACGAGGCTAGTGCCCTGCAGGTGCGCCGGCGCCGGCTGGTCGAGGAGATCGAGCAGGGTCGGCACGATGTCGATCTGGCCGGTAGGTGTCGCGATGCGGTGCGGCGCGAGGCCGGGAACGCGCATGATCAGCGGGACGCGCGCGGCGCCTTCGTACTGGACGCTCTTCTGCAGGAGCCGGTGCTCGCCCAGCATCTCGCCGTGGTCGGTGCTATAGACGACGATCGTGTCGTCGGCGAGGTCGAGCGCTTCGAGGCGCTGCAGAATGCGGCCGACGTACTTGTCCACGAGCGTGCACGCGCCCCAGTAGCGCGCCTTCAGTTCCTTCCAGCCGCGCTCGTCGTTGGTGTCGACGTGCGGGTCGCGCCCGGCATAGGCCTGACGGCGCCGCCGGTAGCGCAGCGGCACGATATCCTCCATCTCGCGGTACCACGACTCGGGCAGCTCCATTTCCTCGGGCGGGTACAGGTTATCGAAGGGGCTGAAGTAGGGCGGATGGGGCTCGAGGAAGCTGACCATCAGCAGGAATGGCTCGCGACCGTGCGTTTCCAGGAAGCGGGCGCACGCGGCGGCCTGAAATGCCGGCTTGCCGACTTCCTCGGGCAAGCGGGCGGCCGTGGGACGGCTGAAGACCTTCGCACCGTCGCGCGCCTCGTCCGGCGGCGTGTAGCCGCGCGAGACAAGAAAGTGGTGGTAGTCGCTGTAGCCTTCGGTGGCGCGGTCGCGCGTGTACGTGTCCTCGGTGCTAACCCAGACGTCGAAGCCGTGCGTGTTGAGCGCCGGCCGTCCGAGCTCGTTGCCGAGGTGCCACTTGCCGACGTAGCCGCCCGTGTAGCCGCGGTCGCGAATCAGCTCCGCGATCGTCGGCACGTCTTGGGGCAGCGGGATGTTGTTCTGCAGGACGCGGTGCGTATGGGGGTAAAGACCGGTAAGCACCGAGGCGCGGGACGGGCTGCACACCGGCTGGGTGCAGTACGCCTGCTCGAAAAGGATACCTCCGGCTGCCAAGCGGTCGACGTGCGGCGTCTGGATCTTGGGGTTGCCGTACGCCCCAATGGTGTCGGGGCGCTGCTGGTCTGTCCAGATGAAGAGGATGCTCTTGGGTCGGTCGGGCATGCATTGCTCCTTTGACTGGCTACGATGGCGTGGGCGATTCGCGCAGAATCGCATCCACCAGCGGCTTGACCCTCGCCGCGACGTCGCGGGCGTTCTCCTTGAAGCGAGAGGCGCTGTCCTGCGTCATCGCGGCCATGCGGCTCGTCCAGCGCTGCTTTTCGTTGATCTGCTTCAGGTCGACGGGCGTGGGCGCGACGCGGTGCTTGTGCATCAGATCGGCAATGAACTGAAGCGCCTCCACGGCGCGCGGCTGCGTGATGCGGGACTCTTTCCCATCCCGATCCCAGAGCTCACCGCCGTTGGAGTACACAAAGCTCGCGTAGTCGCGAAAGGCAAGGGGAGGCAGCACACCATGCTGCATGACCTCGCCGCCACGCTTCGTGAGCCGACTCGCCGCGTCGACGAAAGCGCTCCACGTCCACGAGGGGTCCTTCCAGTTGAACGCCGGCGTGGGGACGCCCCCCTGCTTGAACAGCTCGAGATTCACGTAAAAGGTATTGGGCGCGTAGCCGCGCGGCAGCGCGTACGCTTGGTCACGGATCTGATACTGGTTGACGGAGCCGGGGAAGAAGTCGCTCACGTCGTAGCGGTCGCGCTTGATCAGCGGCGTGAGGCTGGCCATGTGGCCGCGCTGGACGTAGAAGCCGTAGCTCTCGGGCTTGGAGTAGTACACGTCCGGCGCCGTCCCGGCGGCGAAAAGGACCTGCAGCTTCTGGTCGAACTGGTCGGGCTGGGCGACGACCTCCACCGATAGCCCCGCGCGTCGCGCGACGAAGGCGTCGACCATCTCCTGGATGATCGGTTGCTCGTCGGCCTTGCGGTAGTGCATGAACGTGATCCGCCCGGCGAGATTCCCGGCGGAGGCAGGCGGCTGCGCCTCCTGGGCCGCTCGCTGGCAGCCGGCCGACATCATCACCACGAGGGGCGAACCGACCACGCCGGCCGCGCCGCTCAGCACCCGTCGCCGGTTAACGTCTGCGTCTGGTACAGATATGTTCATTGCTCCGCACCTCCCTTGGCGTTACGCCCAATGTACACCGACCCCCAGCAGGTGTCAAGCGCCGC
>JACQGX010000212.1 GCA_016199265.1 Chloroflexota bacterium
CGGCTGACACAGGAGGTGTTCGCGGAGCCCGAGGCCTCCGGCCGGATCCCGATCCCGAGGAAACGTCCTCGAACGCGCCGAGCGCGCCGCCGATAGCGACGCAGCCCGGTCCTCGGCCACGAACGGCCACAGGCGGGCAGATTCGGTGGCCCACGGCGGCGTGACGTGCGTTATTCTGGGGGGTCTTTGACGGCGGTGCCATCTGGGAAGGGGAGTTTGTTTGGCAATTTCGCCTTGTTTCGCGCGTGGCGCGGGTCCCCCTCACCCCTGGCCCCTCTCCCACCAGGGGAGAGGGGAACGACCGCCAGGGGAGAGGGGAACGCCGATCTCCCCCTCTCCCCAACGTGGGAGAGGGGGCCGGGGGGTGAGGGGGAACCGCGGCCGGGGCCCTTTGAGGGATATGCGGTTGTGAAGGTGCGAAGGGCGAGGGGTGCGGACTCGCACACGCCTCCCTAAGGGGAACTACGCGGCGAGCGGCGAAAATCAACGCGCCTGGGGGCAGGGTGCCGGCCGCGGTGCCCCCTCACCCCTGGCCCCTCTCCCACCAGGGGAGAGGGAAACTCCCACCAGGGGAGAGGGAAACGACGGAGCGGCGGCGCAGGTGGCCGGGCGGGCCCCGCCGACGCGGCGTGGGCGGTGCCGGCTGGCCCGGCGGCGCGGCCGGGGGCGCCGAGCTGACCCACATCTTGGCAGGGGGCATCCACCCGAACGAGGCGGGCTACGCCATCATCTTCGACGCCTTCCGGCGAGCGCTTGACGGCTGAGCCGCCTGGCTTGCCTGTCACGTTGCCGTCAACAAGCCGGCGCGCTCACCACCACCCGAGCGCGTGACCGATTTCAGGGGCCGGAAAATCGAGGAATCCCGGTGGACTTGATCCCCCTCGATGGTCTCGCAGCAGCTCCTGTTGAAGATCGTTCCACTGAAAGTAGCTTGATTGATAGTCTCTCGCTGCGATCCACCGAAGCATCATGGCGGCTCGGACGACAAGCCGACTGAACGGCTGGCGCCTCTGCGGAAGCACGATGATCCCGCCATGCCGGCGGCCGTCCGCCAAGAAACGCAGGTGTAGACGGCGAAAGTGGGCTCGGTTGTGGGTGATGGTTACGCAGCCCAGCGTTGTTGCGTATGCGAGCTGTGCCTCATCGCTGGCTTCAAGTGCCCCCGCCTCAAGCGCAGTGGATACCGTAAAGCCCCACTCTCGAAGAGCTCCGGCCAGGCGGTAGTCGACACATTCGTCAAGGTAGGCCGGGGGTGGCCAGGTGGCCATCAAGGCGCCGCCGGCTGCTCCCGGCGTCGATGCGTGTGCGCTGGTTCGCTGCTCTCCGACTCCACCTCGTCCCCGTCGTCCTCTTCTGCGACGAACCGATCGATCTCTGCCTTGTGCGCCGTGTAGTACGCCAACGCTTCGCGCAGGTCCGCGCGCGTGAGGCGAGGGTAGGCCTGAAGGACGCGCGCATCAGTGCCATATTGCTCCCACGCGAGGACTATGCTGCGAACCGGGATACGCGTACCCGCGACGATGGGCTCACCCTCGAGTACCGACGGATCACGCACGATGCGCGAGAACGGCGGAGCCTTGCTGGTAACCATCATGCCTCTCGTGCAAGGAGGATAGCATGCGCTCGACATCTTCTTCCGCACGTGGGTGTGGCGTGGGTGCAAACAAGAGTTCTGGAGGCGGCGAGGACGTGTAGGGCGTATCGAGATACGCCCAGGGGCCGCGGGGTCAGGCGTATGTCGATACGCCCCTACAACCGTCGACTCGGTTCAATCTTGTGTTGGTCGGCTGATTCAGCATCCCGCCGCCGTCGCCGCAAACCTGGGAACACTGGCCATACTTGCCTCAGAATCAACTGACCAACACAGTTTGTGAACCGAGTCCAACCGTCCGCTGTGCTCTCGCCTCTCTGGACGCGCTGATGAAATGGCCCTGGGCTCGAGGGCCCGGTGGTCGCCCCCGCGGCCGCGTCGGCGGCGCAGGTGGCCGGGCGGGCCCCGACGACGCGGCGTGGGTGGTGCCGTCTGGCGAGGCACAAGACGCCGCGCTACGGTCCGGACTTGCCCCCACTTGTCGCGTAACCGCTTCGCCGGAGATTGGCCCGCAGTGGGTCACGAGAGGTGACGGCGCGGCCCCGCCGGGGGCCTGAGA
>JACQGX010000026.1 GCA_016199265.1 Chloroflexota bacterium
CGGCAGGTGCGCGTAGCCATAGCCGCCGTACGCGCGCAACTGCAGCCGTTCGCAGATGTCCTGCGACAGAAACAGCCGATCGGTGTAGCCGGCGTCGAGCAGCCGCAGCACCCCCAACGCCCGTTCTTCGTCGGTCGCCAGTCGCCGTCCCGCGCTGTCGAGCGCGTACTCGGCGCCAAACGTATCGAAGCCGAGGCACGCGCCACGCCCGAGCAGCAGCCGGTGGTAGTCAAACGCGCCCGGCTGCTCCGACAGATGGCACAGCAGCACGCGCGAGAGATCGGCGCCGGCGGCTGCGAGCACGTCCAAGACGGCGAGACCGTGCCTGCCCCAGAGCGCCAGGTGGACGGCAATCGCCAGCCCGGTCGCTTGCTGCGCGCGGGCGGCGGCGCGCAGCGCCTTGACCTCGTTCGGGTGGACCGGATCGCCGGTACCGATTTCGCCGATGATCCCCGGCCGCACGCCATCCGATCCCAGGAAACCGTCGCGGATCGTACTCACGAGCTGCTCGACCATCTCGTCTTCACTCAGGCGGTCGAGCCCCGGTGGATCGGTCACCTGGCGGTACCAGCCGCAGCCGGCGATGACGTGGACGCCGCTCGTTTCCGAGATCCACCGCAGTTCGACCGGCCGCGGACCCAGGCCGAGTGTCGTCAGCTCGACAAGCGCGCCGCCGCCGGCGTCACGAAAGTACGCCAACTCCTCGGCCATGAGCTGTGGATCGTCGAGCAGCAAGTTCGGCCGGCAGCCGTACGGATCGGTGCTGAGCGGACCGCGCGAGCGCGGTCCCGGATCGGCGTCGATCAGCGCCTCAAGGTCGGGCCGGCCCGGCGGCGGCGCATGCCACCGGCGGCGCAGGTCACACAGCAAGTGCTCGTGCGCCAGCGTGACGCCCAGCGCCTCGGGAGCGACCGGCCCCCGCACGGTCAAGATCTGCGGCCTCGACATGGCGTCACGTCACTCGTGCACGCTGCGCACCAGAGTCCTAACAGGCACATCTTATCGTAGGGGCGTATAGACATACGCCTGCCCCTCTGGAGCCGGCCAGGCTGAGTGCTCAGAGAAGGCACATCTGATCGTAGGGGCGTATAGACATACGCCCGCGGGCGGCGGTCGGGCGTATGTCTATACGCCCCTACGTGCCGCTCGTGGTCACCGGAACGTTACCACGCGACGTGTGCGAGCAGGTGGCGGACTCTCGCGCTTGGCCCCTCACACCACCGATGGATCGAGCTCGACCGGGCCACACGCCTTTCGGTCAACCGAGCCGACGGACCGCAAGCGTCTCGCTTCGTAGTCGAAGCGCTCGCGGGCGTAGACGCGCACGTTCGAGCCGGCGAATGTCTCCTTCCACGCCATGTCCTGTGGCGTCGTGCCCGGCTCCATCAACGGGAACACCTGCACCTTTGCCGGCAGCATCACCTGCACGAGGTAGGGGCCGGGCGTGGTGAGCATGCGCCGCACCGCTTCCCGGAGCTGTGCCTTGGTGTGGACGCGCTCGGCGGGGATGCCGTACGACGCCGCCGTGGCGGCGAAGAGCGGCCACTCGGCGCCGGACAGTTGGACCGTGGCGTCACACAGCGCCGCGACGAGCTCGTTCGGCGTGCCGGCCCCGGCGATCCGCCCCTGGAGCGCGGTCTTGAGCTCCGGCAGACGCAGCGGCACCGGCGCGCGGCCGCGGCGGCGGTCACTTGTCATGTCGCGTCCACCGAAGTAGAGGCCGTGCCAGTTGGTCACCATCCCCAGCGCCGAGTCGTCGAACAGCAGGATCTTGATCGGGAGCTGGTAGCTGCCGATGGTATCGAGCTCGTGCGACGACATCACGAACCCGCCGTCGCCCACCGCGGCGACGACCGTTGCCTCCGGGCGCGCGAACCACGCGCCGACGGCCATCGGAACGGCGCAGCCCATGCTGCCCATGCCGCCCGACGTGATGAACGAGCGCGGCCGGGAAACCCGGAACCACTGTGCGCCCTTCATCTGGTGCGTGCCCACGTCGAACGTCGCGACGACGTCGCCCTCGCCGGACCGGTCGCGTTCCTGGAGCGCGGCCGAGAGCTCCTGATAGACGAACTCGTGCGTCAGCGTCTGGGTCGGCGGATCGTCGTAGCTCGGCGTCGGCATCGCCTCGCCAATCTCGGCGAGCTGCGCGAGCCACGCGGTGCGATCGACCGGCTCGAACTCGTCCATCAGCTCCAGCAGGCGCTGCAGCGTCGACTTCACGCCGCCGTGGATGGCGATGTCGGCCGCGCGCACGCGGTTGAGCTGGCGCTTATCGACGTCGATGTGGATCACGCGTGCGTTCGGCGCGAAGGCGTTCGGGCGTGCGCCGATGACGCGATCGTCGAAGCGCGCGCCGATCGCCACCGTCACGTCCGACAGGTATGGCGCGATGTTTGCCACCATCGTGCCGTGCATGCCGAGCATGCCCAGGCTGAGCGGATCGCCGGCGGGCATCGCGCCCAAGCCGTGAACGGTCGTCGCCACCGGGATCTGCAGCTTGCGGCTCAGCGCTCGCAGCTCCTCGGCCGCACCGGACAGGATCACGCCGTGGCCGGCGCAAAACACCGGACGTTCGGCACCGGCGAGCAGCCGCGCCGCGGCGTACAGCGCGTCCTCGTCGGCCTCGGGCGGAGCCCAGTCGTACTCGGCGACGAACTCTTCCCACGGCCGCATCTCGGCCGTCTTGATCTGCACGTCCTTCGGCAGGTCGACCAACACCGATCCGGGCCGGCCGGTCACAGCGTTGTGGTACGCGCGCACCAGCAGCTCTTGCACTTCGTCCGGCGATTTCGGGCGGAACGACGCCTTGGTCGCTTTGCCGTGGGTGATGCCGGCGATGTCGATCGCCTGGAACGCTTCGGGCTCGGCGGTCGTCGCGGCGTTGCCGGTGATCGCCACCACCGGACGGCTATCACGGTACGCGTCGGCGAGCCCGGTGATCAGGTTGGTCGCGCCCGGTCCGGAGGTGGCTGTGCAGAAGCCGGCGCGGCCGCACGCGGCCGCGTACCCCTCGGCTTCGAAGGCGGCGCCCTGTTCGTGGCCGGTGAGCACGTAGCGGAACGCGCCGGCGACGTGTGCCGCCGTCAGCGCGTCGTTGAGCGGCAGGCTCGCGCCACCCGGAATGCCGAAGATCACGTCGGCCCCGACGAACTGCATGAACTCCGCGACCAGCGTACCGCCGTCGACCTGCTCGCCGTACCGCGTGCGGCCGTCGTGGAACGCGCGCCGCGCACCCGGAAAGAACCTCGCCAGCACGCTCTCGAGCGCTGCCGTGCGATCGAGCACCATCACCATCGTCGTCTCTTCTCCTTAGACTCGTCCTAGACTCGTCTTAGCACGTCGTTGTGTCCTCGCTGTACTCGTCGAGTTGCCGCGACCGTTCCCGCTTGCCCCCGCCTCGCCTGGTGATCTGCGCGGGTGCAAGTCATCAGGGTAGAGCGCCGGGAAGACAAAATAAAAGCTCCCGTCCCTACAGGGACGGGAGCTTTTCCCGCGGTACCACCCTCATTCCCGACCCGATCCGACAACGCCACGCCAGACCAGTGCCGAGCACTCGTCAAGATACAAACATATCTCCGCTGCGTTAACGGGCAGCGACTCCGGCCCGGTCTACTTGTACACCGCTCACGTGCGCGCTGCAGCTACTGGCGCTAGCTGCACATCCTGACTGCGTGCGCGACCGAATACGCGGGCGGCTTCCGTTCAGCGGGCGGCTCGGGAGGGACGTTCGCTCCGTCTACGGCGCCCGCTCGCACCACCATCGGGCTCGCTGATCCGTAGGGGCGGAGCTACTCTTCTCCGTCCTCACCGTTGCTCCAAAGTGTAGCGGCTTCGCGCCCAATTCACAAGGGGTCGGGGCAAAACGGGTGCGCGCCGTCTACTCCACCACCAGCACGCCCGCCATCCCCGCCGCGCTGTGCCCGCGCAGCGTGCAGATGAACGGATACCTCCCTGGCTTGTCGGTCGCGGTGAACACCGTCGTCCGGCGCTCGCCCGGCCACGCCACTACCCGCACATCGCGTCGCTGCCGGAACGTCTGAAAATCGTGCGGTGTGCCCGATGGGTCTTGATTGACGAGATCGACGGTCACCACCGCGCCTGCCGGCACCCGAATCTCATTCGGCACAAACCGCATCCCGTCCGCGACCAGCTCTACACGAACCGGCGGCCCGTCACGCACGGCCATCGCCTCGCGCCGCAGGCCGGCCAGCGACAGCGGCGTAAGCACCAGCAGACTGCTCCCGAGCGCCAGGCCGGCGATGAGCAGCCCGCTCCGCCGCGCCCGGCCAGTATTCCGCATCTGGCCTACCGGCGGCGCAGCTTCCGTACCCATCGACAGATTCTATCCGTCGACGTCCTCCAACACCCAATTGAGCCGCCGGCGCACTTCCTCGAATTCGGCCAGCATCGACCGGAGGTCATCGCCTGCCATATTCACCACGCCGTATCGGTACGACGGCCCATCGCTATTGTCCGGCACGTCCGATAGCCTCTGCCCTTCGGCGTAGTGCATCTTGACGATCGTGACCGGAAACTCGCGCTTGACCCGCTCGATATCCTCCGGCGCCGGCACGCGCCGCACGCGCATGTCCCGGAACACGCGCAATGGGAAGCTCGCCGCTACCTTGTAGCGCCCCTGCATGCGCTTCATCGCCGGCCGCTCGCCGGTCGCCAGCCCCAACAGGATCTCGTACGTGTTCGTCCCGTTCACGCTCTCTAGCATGTCGGCGAACTGGCCGCACATGCGCGGGTTGATTTCGATGATCCCGATGCGGTCGGTCGCGCGGTCGTAGAACATCTCGACGTTGAACAGGCTGTTGTCCAGGCCGACGTGCGCGATCACCCGCCGGGCGACGTCCCCCATCCGGCGCTGCACGCCCTCCGGCAGCGATGACGGGTAGTCGAACCGCTGAAAGCTCTTGGTGCCCGGGAACATCACCGAGTCGACGATACCGGCGATCTCCACCTCGCCGCCGAATGAAAACCCCTCGACCGTGACCTGGTCGCCGCTGAGGATCTCTTCGGCTATCAGGTGGCTCCCGCTGTAACAAAAGTCGGTGTAGCGCGCCAACAACCGGTTGAACGGCCCCACGAACTCTAAGAGGTGCGCCTTGACGTCCGGCCGCGCGGCGAACGTCTGCAACTCTTCCAGAGAGTCGATCTTCTCCGCCAGGATGGAAAACCACGACTTGACCGGCTTGACGAAGAGCGGAAACGAGAGCCCCGGCGGGTTTTTCCGTGGAGTGTCGGGGTCGATGATCGCGAACGCTGGCGTCGCTTGGGGCGCTGCCTCGCGCTGTGCGACGCGCGAGTAATACTTGTGCGAGCACGTCAGCACCGTCTCGGGTGCCGCTCCCGGCAGCCCCAGTTCCCGCGCGATCGCCGCCGCGACGATACACCCTGGATAGTCACTCGAGCTCGTCACGCCATCGACCGACCGTTCCCTCAGCTCGCGCACCGTCGCATCAATAAAAGAAAGCGCGTCAAACGTCGACGGATAATCCTCCGCCTCGTCGGCTACAAACCGCAGCCGGTACCCCTTCCCACGCAGGTTCCCCGACGCCGGGATCTGCGCCTTGTCCCACGCGCTCGGACAAACGAGCAGGACGTCTTTCAGTCCACGCATGCACAACTCGAGCCCTAAGATCAGACACAGACGCTGTTGAACAGCCGCGAGGACCTGGCATCCGCCTAGTCATCCTCAGCGTCCGTATTCCGGTGAACAGCGGCCGCGGTAACCGCGCGAATAAAGTGTACGTTGTGGGCAGAGTGGGATGAAGCTCGGTTGGTCCAACCGTGAGCCACCGTCCACTCGCTACGGGCGGTATCCTTAGAGTGTGAGCGAGCGAGATCGTATCCGCCTGACGACCCTCTCCAGTTGCGCCGGCTGAGCGTCGAAGATGGGTCCCAGTGACCTGGCGCACGTGCTGCGTCACCTGTCTTCGATCAGCCATCCTGATCTTATCGTCGGCTTGCAGACCGCCGACGATGCCGCCGTCTGGCGCCTCGACGCCGACCGCGCGCTCGTCCAGACGGTCGACTTCTTCACGCCCATTGTCGACGACGCCTACACCTACGGCGCCATCGCCGCTGCCAACTCGCTCTCGGACGTCTACGCCATGGGAGGCGAGCCGTTCCTGGCGCTCGCCATCGCCGCGTTCCCGAGCGAGCTGCCCAAGGACCTGCTCGCCGACATCTTCCGCGGCGGCGCCGACAAGGCAGCCGAGGCCGGCGTGATCATCGCCGGCGGGCACACCATCACCGACGACGAGCCTAAGTACGGCTTGTGCGTCACGGGGTTCGTCCATCCGGACCGGCTGCTCACCAAAGCCGGCGTCCGGCCGGGCGATGCGCTGTACCTGACCAAGCCGATCGGCACCGGCGTGATCACGACCGCGCTCAAGAAGGAGCGCGCCGATATGGCGCACGTCGACGCCGCCGTGAGCTGGATGCTGCGTCTCAACCGCGACGCCGCGCGGCTGCTCGCGCGCTTCCCCGAAGTGCAGGGCTGCACCGACATTACCGGCTTCGGCCTCCTCGGGCACGCCTACGAGATGGCGTGTGCCAGCGGCGTTGCCCTCGAGCTCGAGGCATCAGCCGTGCCGGATATGGACGGGGCCGTGGCGTACGCCGAAGCCGACCTGCTGCCCGGCGGTGCCGATCGGAACCAGGAGTATCTCGCCGAAACCGACTCGTCCGGCCACGCCCGCGTCACGGTCGCGCCCGACGTGGCGCCGGCGCAGGCGGCGCTGCTGTTCGATCCGCAGACGAGCGGTGGGCTGCTCGTCGCCGTGCCGCCGGCGCTGGTCTCCCACGTCGAAGCAACCTTCCGCGACGAGCGCCAGCCGCTGTGGCGCATCGGCCGCGCCGTCGAGGGGCGCGGCGGACGCGTCGTTTGACGTGACTACCCCCGCGCTTCCAGGTGCGCGTTTCCCTCCCGCTCCGCGGCCGCGAGCGCGTGCTTCGGCGCCTCCTCGCCGCGCCACGCGGCGAGGAGGTGCGGCAGCACCACCGTGGTGAACGCCTCCCACTCCGGCACGACCGGCTTCGGACGGTTGCCGAGGCGGTGGACGAGTGCGCCGATGGCACGCCAGCGGTCGTCCTGATTGAACGGTGCGCGATTCCAGAGCGCAGGCCGGACGGGAATCCAGGCGCCGCCGGCGGCCCAGCGCGCCTGCACGTCCGCGCGCGAGCGGAAGCTGATCAGCGCGTAGGCGGCGTCCGGTGCGCGCGACGCTTTAAAGATGGAAAGCGCGTTGTGCTGCAACTGGTGCGCGTCGCGCCGGTCGGGCGGCAGTGGCCCGATGCCAAAACGTAGACCGGGCGCCGTTCGTTCGTAGGTCAGCGCCGCGTTCGCCGTCGTCATCCAGTAGCCGGTGCGGCCCTGCGCCACGTTGGCGATTAGCTCCGGCACCGGCGTGCCCGGCGGTACCGCTACACGGTCGCCGTGGATGAGGTCGACGTGAAACTGCAGCGCGTGGAAGGCTTCCGGCGTGTCCAGCCTAGCGCGTCGAATTGCCGGGTCGTTCCGGCGTTGCCCATTACGCACTTGATCGGACCAGACCTCGCCGCCGGCGCGCCACACCCACTCCATGAACCAGCAGTACACCTGCTCGCGCATGGAGAACTCGTAAAACTGGAAGCCCCACGGCGACTGCCTCGACTGCCCGCCGGCTCTGTCGCCGCCGGTTTCGGCGTTGCCGCCGCTGCCGGTCCCAGCACCGAGTCCCGCAACGGCGCGCGCCGCCCGGCGAAGCGCATCCCAGCTCGCCGGCGGCTGCGCCGGATCGAGGCCGGCCTGCGCCAGCAGGTCCTTGTTCCAGAAGAGGACGACGATTTGATGGCTGTCGGGCAGCCCCAGCAGCGCCTGCTCGGTTCTGTTCCCCTTCTGCCCGGGCACGGCGGCGCGCGATCCTTCGATCGACTGCGGCGTGAAGTCCGCAAGCCGCACGTGGGGATCCTTAGCGACCGGCGCGTCGAGCGGCAGCAGCGCGTCGCGGGCGCCGAGATCGGCGAGCCGGTATTCCTTCAGCCGCGCCACGTCCGGCGGGTTACCCGCCGCCAGTGTGGCGGTGAGTTGCTCCATCATCGCTTCGTTCGTCACCAGCCGCACGTTCACGCCGGCAACACGGGGGAGTTCGGCGACGAACTCCTGGTGGAACGGCGCCAGCGCGTCGGCATCGGCCTGCCTGCCCGGCAGCCACATCTCCAGCGTCACCGGCGCACCACCGCTCGTCGGCGATGGAGCACCGCTGCGTTCGCTTGGCCGCGGTTCACCGAGGCGTACCGGATTGGGCACGCAGGCGGCAACAACCGAGATACCCATTGTCGCCGAGACGGCATCGCGCAGGACGGCCCGGCGCGAGCGCGTTTGGGGCAAGCGTGCCAAGTGGTGCAATGTGGGCTCGAGAAGCATGGGACGGTTCATTTCACGGCAAACTCCGTGCCTGCCGCTCGGGCTCGTCACCTCCGCGGGCCATTGCGCTCCGGGCCATCGTGGCCGATGGTGCGCCAGCGGCGGCCGTCGCGCTCGAGGAGCTCATGGGCTTCCTTCGGGCCCCACGTGCCGGCCGCATAATTGGGGAAGTTGCGCGGCGGCACCGCCTGCCAGATGTCCAACATCGGCTCGACGACGCACCAGCCGGCTTCGACCATGTCGGCGCGCTGGAAGAGCGTCGCGTCGCCGATCATGCAGTCGTGTAGGAGGCGCTCGTAGCCGGTGCTGGGGGTGCTGCCGAAGTAGTCGACGTACGCGAAATCCATATCCACGGCGCCGAGCTGCATCGCCGTCCCCGGCACCTTGGCGCCGAAGCGCAGCGAGATGCCTTCGTCCGGCTGGATGCGCAGGACCAGCCAGTTGTCCGGCAGGTGTTCGATGGGCGTTTCACGGAAGAGGACGAACGGCGCCTGCTTGAACTGGATGGCGATCTCGGTCACGCGTTGCGGCAGCCGCTTGCCGGTGCGCAGATAAAACGGCACGTCGGCCCACCGCCAGTTGTCGATCGAGAGCTTGAGCGCGACGAACGTCTCCGTCCTCGACTGCGGATCGACCTTGGGTTCCGAACGGTAGCCGGGCACCCACTCGCCGCTGCACGTGCCGGGGCCGTACTGGCCGCGCACCGTCCGGGTCAGGATCTCCTCCGGCGTGAGCTGCTGGACCGCCTGCAGCGCCTTCGTTTGCTCGTCGCGCACCGCCCGCGCCGCAAACGAGTTGGGCGCTTCCATGGCAGTCAGGCTGAGCAACTGGAACATGTGGTTCGGCACCATGTCGCGTAGCGCACCGGCACCCTCGTAGTAGTCGCCGCGCTGCTCGACGCCGCCGGTCTCGGCCACCGTGATCTGGACGTGGTCGACGTAATGGCGGTTCCAGATGGGCTCGAAGATGCCGTTGGCGAAGCGAAAGACCAGGATGTTCTGGACGGTCTCTTTACCCAGGTAGTGGTCGATGCGGTAGATCTGGCTTTCGTTGAGCACTTCGCCGAGCTCGCGGTTGAGCGCGCGGGCCGAGTCGAGGTCGTGGCCGAACGGCTTCTCGATGATCACGCGCCGCCAATGCCCGTTCTCTTCGCGCGCCAGGCCGGCGGCGTCGAGCAGTCTCACCGTCGTCGCGAAGTAGTTCGGCGCAATCGCCATATAGTAGAAATAGTTGCCCCGCGTGCCGTGCTTGCGGTCGATATCTGCCAGCAACTCCTGGAGGCGCCGGTAGGTGTCGGGATCGTGCAGATCGCCGGGGAGGTAGTACAGCCGTTTGACGAACGATTCCCACCGTGCCTCGTCGACCGACTGCGTCGCAAACTCGTGGATATCCCGCGTCATGCGCTCGCGAAACGCTTCCGAGGTGAGCTTGGTGCGGCCGATGCCGACCACGGCGAACTCTTCGGCCAGCACATTGCTCGTGTCCAGGTTGTAGAGCGCGGGGATCAGCTTGCGCTTGGTGAGGTCGCCGGTGCCGCCGAAGATGACCATGACGCATGGGTCCCCAGGCTGCCCCTTGGGCGCGACCCGGCCGTCGGGCTGGACTGCCGGCCGCTCTTGCACGGCCGCCGCGGTGGACTGCATTGCGCTCATCCCTTCGAGTGTACGTCGCGGCGCAACGGGATGTCGTAGGGAGGACGAAAGACGAAGGACGATGGACGCGGATGCACGGACAATTCGGGTTGTAACACCTTTCTGGAGTGAGGCGGCGTTTGCGGTTTTCAACGGACCGAGCCTGATGCAGGGGGCACCAGACTGAGTGATTTGCCGGCAACAGCTACACCCAGTCCCAAGTCCCAAGGTCAAGGTCAACCGCCAGACGTCGCGTGCTATGGACCTTGGACCCTTCGGCTGCGCTCAGGGCATGCCTTTGACTGTGGACGTGGTGTAGGCGCTGCGCTGCAGCGGACGGTCGTACAGAAAACTGTGGCGGCGCGCTTGGTTGACGAGGTCGACGCGTGACGTGGCGGCGAGCTTGGCGCGGATCAGCCTGACGTGGTACAGGTAGCCGTGCACGCCCAGGCGGAGGAGGGCGCGCATGGCGGAGTCGTCGCTGTACCCCGTGAAGACGAGGATGCGTACCCGCGGGAACCCGGCGCGGACTACCCTGGCGACCTCGACCCCGCTCATGCCGGGGAGCACCACATCGAGCACCAGCAGGTCCGGCTTGCGCTCGGCAACAAGGGGAACGGCGCGATCGCCGTCGACCACACCCGCCGTCGTGTCGCCGTGGATGGCCGGGAGGTCCGGTTGACGCCGACCGAGTACCGGCTGCTCTGCGCGCTGGCACACCGACCCGCCACCGTCCTCATGCGCGACGAGCTGGCCGGCGAGCTGGCCGGCGTGGTGAGCCGAGGCAGCGGGCGTCCCAGCGGCCAGTCGGTCGACGTCCACCTGCGCCGCCTGCGCGGGAAGCTCCGGCAGAGCGCGGCCGAGCCCGCCCATGCACCACGCATCGTCGCGCTGTGGGGCCTCGGCTACACACTCGTCGCCGGCGCAGAGGCGTGATCCAGCACGCCGGGTCAGGTCGTCAACCGGTGCGGCTGCCGGCCGGCGGCCGCTCATGGCACGTCGACGTACCCTGCGGCCGTGATGGTTCCTGATTTGTCACACAGTTGTAGCCCTTTCGTACGCACTTCGTATGGACTTCTGCGGCCACATTGTGCTCTGATGTAAACAATCTTTTGGCCTGACGGAGGGGTGGAGCATGATGCGGCCGCTGTGGGGTGTGTTCTTTCGTCTATTCCAGATGACACGTCTGACGGGAGCGATGGTACCGTCGGGCGTCGCGCAGCCATTCAGCGGATCAGGGCAGCGGCGGCAGCCGTGGCGCATTGCGCCGGGAGGCCGTGGGTACGTAGTCGTTCACGGGGTGGCGCTACCGAGGCGCGCGCGTCACCGGCGAGCGAGTCGCCGTGATGTTGACCAGGGAGGGGCCACGTGGGGCCGATGGGCCGCCGGAGCGGCCGGCGGCTCCGCCGGCGGCCGCTCCGTCAACGCTGGCGGGTGCGCGTCACAGATGTGCGTGGCCGCGGTCACCCCTCACCCCTAGCCCCAATGCCGTTTACTTAGGCCCCATTTCAGATGGCGCACGCACCGATTTGCCAAGTCGGCTGACACGCTCGCCAGGGA
>JACQGX010000201.1 GCA_016199265.1 Chloroflexota bacterium
AGGAACCAGGAACCAGGAACTGACCGATGAAGATTGCCAAGACCCACGTGACCACACGCATCAACGGGGAGGACGTCGAGTTCCTCTGTGAGGCGCGCCAGAGCCTGCTCGAGTGCCTGCGCGACGTCGTCGGCCTCACCGGCACGAAGGAGGGGTGCAACGACGGCAACTGCGGCGCCTGCAGCGTGCTGGTCGACGGCCGGCTCGTCAACTCGTGCCTCGTGCTCGGCGTCGAGGCCGAAGGGAAGGAGATCGCCACCGTCGAGGGGCTCGCCACTCCCGAAGGCCTGCACCCACTCCAGCAGGCGTTTCTGGAGAACGCGGCGCTGCAGTGCGGTATTTGTACGCCCGGCTTCCTGATCGCCTCCAAAGCGCTGCTCGAACGCGAGCCACATCCGTCCGAGGAGCGCATTCGCTTCTGGCTGGCCGGCAATCTCTGCCGCTGCACCGGCTACGACAAGATCGTGCGTGCCGTGATGCACGCCGCCGCGCAGATGCGGTTCGCCGCCGCCACCGGCTCCAACGGCGCGACCGCGGCGAGTGGCGCCGGCGAATCCGACGGTGCCGTAGCAAGGGCAGCCGGCACGACGACGGCAGCGCAACCGGCACAAGCGGGTAGGTGAGGAGATACCAGATGACGACGATAATCCGGCCCGACGGTCAAACGGGGGTCGAGCAAGCATCCGACACGGGCAGCGTCAGCGGTGGCGCCGGTGGGCAGTACGAGCCGAATATGGTGCTCGCCACGGGGCAATACGCCGTCGTCGGGACACGTCCCATCCGGCACGATGGTGTCGACAAGGTCACCGGCCGCGCCATCTACGGCGCCGACGTCAAGCTGCCCGGCATGTTACACGGCAAGGTCCTGCGCAGCCCGCACGCCCACGCGCGCATTCGCCGCCTCGACGTCGGCCGCGCGCTGGCGCATCCCGGCGTCAAGGCGGTGGTCACCGCCGCCGATATCCCGGAGGCCGAAGACAAGCACGTCGATCTCGGCGAGGGCGGCGGCGACCTCAAGTTCATGCAGGAGAACATCCTGGCGCGCGAGAAAGCGCTGTACAAGGGGCACGCCGTCGCCGCCGTCGCCGCCCTCGACGGGCATACCGCCGAAGAGGCGCTGAAGCTGATCGACGTCGATTACGAGGTCTTGCCGGCGGTGATCGACGTGCGTGAGGCCATGCGGAAAGGCGCGCCGCTCGTCCACGAAGACTTGACGACCGAGTCGCTCGGCAAGCCGACCGACGAGCGGAGCAACGTCGCCAAGCATTTCCAGTGGGTGCTCGGCGATCCGGCGCAGGGCTTTGCCGGCGCCGACGTGGTGGTCGAGCGCGAATTCACCACCACGATGGTGCACCAGGGGTACATCGAGCCGCACAACGCCACCGCGGTGTGGAACGCCGACGGCTACATTACCATCTGGTGCAGCACGCAGGGCGCGTTCACCGTACGCGAGCAAACCGCCAAGATCCTGCAGGTGCCGGTCTCCAGGCTCAAAGTTGTCCCGACCGAAATCGGCGGCGGGTTCGGCGGCAAAATCAACGTCTATCTCGAACCGGTCGCCGTGCTGCTCGCACGTAAAGCGGGCAGGCCGGTGAAGCTCGTGATGACGCGTGCCGAGGTCTTCCAAGGCACCGGTCCGGCACCCGGCGCGTGGATGCGCGTCAAGCTCGGCGCGACGCGTGACGGCCGGTTGGTCGCCGCCGAGGCCGAGCTGGCGATGGAAGCCGGCGCGTACCCCGGCTCGAACGTCGGCGAGGGCGCGCGGTGCATCTTCGCCTGCTACGACATCCCCAACGGCCGGATCGACGGTTACGATGTCGTCGTCAACCGGCCGAAAACGGCGCCCTACCGCGCACCCGGTGCGCCGCAGGCGGCGTTTGCCGCCGAGCAGGTCGTCGACGAGATTTGCCAAGAGCTAGGAATCGATCCGCTCGACTTCCGGATCAAAAACAGCGCGAAGGAAGGCACGCGCAACTTCGACGGCCGCGTGAACCCGCGCATCGGCTCGATCGAGGTGCTGCAGGCGGCGAAGGCGCATCCGCACTACGCGGCGCCGCTCGAAGGGCCGAACCGCGGGCGCGGCATCGCCCACGGCTACTGGTTCAACATCGGGCTCGAGTCGAGTGTCAACATCAGCGTCAACCCCGATGGAACCGTCAACCTCGTCGAAGGCTCGACCGATATCGGCGGGACGCGTGCCTCGGTCGCGATGCAGGCCGCCGAAGTCCTCGGCCTCACAGCGCACGACGTCAAGCCGTCGGTTGTCGACACCGATTCGGTCGGCTTTACCGGCGTCACGGGCGGCAGCCGCACCACGTTTGCCACCGGGCTGGCCGCGATCCGCGCGGCTGAGGACGTCGTGCGTCAGATGAAGGCGCGCGCCGCGCGTGTCTGGGAGGTCGAGCCGGAGTCGGTCGGGTTCGAAAAAGGCGTCTTCACCACCAGCGCCAATCCCGAAGCGCGGATGACGTTCCAAGAGCTCGCGGCGCAGCTCTCCGACACCGGCGGCATGATCGCCGGCACGGCGAGCGTCGATCCGGACTCCGCCGGCGGCGCGTTTGCGACCAACATCGTCGACGTCGAGGTCGATCCCGATACCGGCAAGGTCACGATCCTGCGCTACACCGCCGTGCAGGACGCCGGCAAGGCGATCCACCCCAGCTACGTCGAAGGGCAGATGCAGGGGGGCACGGCGCAGGGCATCGGCTGGGCGCTCAACGAGGAATACTTCATGAACGAGCGCGGCGAGCTGGCCAATGCCAGCCTGCTCGACTACCGCATGCCCACCGCGCTCGACCTGCCGATGCTCGATACCGTGATCGTCGAGGTCCCCAATCCCGGCCATCCCTTTGGCGTGCGCGGCGTCGGCGAAGTCCCCATCGTCGAGCCGCCCGCCGCCGTCGCCAACGCCATCAACCGCGCGACCGGCAGGCGCATGACGCGCCTGCCGATGTCGCCGGCGGCGATCTTGGAGGCGCTGGGGAAAATCTGAGATGGGGCCCCACCATGCCCACCGTCTGGATTCCCTCACTCATGCGTGACCTGACCGGCGGCCGGACGACCGTGACGGTCGAAGGCCTCACGGTGCGCCAGGTCATCGACAGTCTCGAGGCGGCGTACCCCGGCGTGAAGGCGCGGCTGTGCGACGGCGACCGGCTCAGTCCTTCGATCACCGTCGCCGTCGACGGCGTCGTCAGCCGTCTCGGCATGCGCCAGCCCACCGGCGAACACAGCGAGATCACGTTCATCCCCACCGTCAGCGGCGGGGACGTCTCCGCTTCTCGTCGGGTGGGAGAACTGCGTCTCTGCGGTACACGGTCCTCTTCCTGGCCGCGGACGCTAGAGTTATCATTGAACGTGAACAATGGAAAATCAGCCCGATCGCCCTGATCGTCATGAAGAGGACGCCGCATCGACGGCGTCACGTGTCGAAGACTGGCTGCGCGGTCTGCGCGCGCAGCGTGCTAACACCGGAGAGACACCAACGCGGACGGCGCGCTCGAGCAGCCCGGCTGCCGACGATCCCGCCGAAGCCTTTTTGAAAGCCGCCCGCCGCCTGGCGGCGTCACCACGTGCCCAAGAGGCGCTCGCCCGCCGGCTTGCCGGTGGCAATAGCGGCGCCGACGATCCTTCCCTTCGTGCGCTGGTGAGCGTCCTCGACGCGCTCGGCAGAGAGATCTCCAGCGCACTCGATCGCTTGGGTGGCACCGGTGGCGGTAGCGCCGGCGTACTGGATCGTCCCGCCATTCGTCCCGACATTGTCGAAGAGCGCGAGCGCCGCCTTTCCGACGACGATGGCGGCGGCGGTGACGATATCTTCGATGACGACGACGATGGTGGCGGCGACGGCGGTGACGACGAGGAGCCGTGGCCATCGGCGTTCATCGGCTACCGAGTCGGCGTCGTGGAACGCATCGACGTCGGCAACTGCCGCGATGGCTGCTGCACCGCGATCTTCATCGATCATCCGGGCCTGCGCGCGGCCGTCTGGTTCCCGACGGAATCGGCAGCCACACTCGCCGCCAGCCTTGGCGAATGGCTCACCACCATCCGGGGCGACACCGCCGAGCTGGGGGTACCGCCATTCGGCGCCGGCGCGGCGCCGGCGCGCGGTCAGGTGCAGGCGTCGATCCAATTCTTTACCGAAGACATCCACCTCGATGCGGTCGAAGACGGCACCGACCGGCAGCAAGGCGGCTTCGCGCGTTTCATCGCGTACGACGAGGGGCTTGGCCACGGCGGCCCACCGCTCGTCGACGCCTTGATCGACGTGGCCCAGGCGCGCGGCCTCCGTCGCGGCCTCCGCCGCGCCGCTCGCAACGCCTCGCGCGAACGCGAGTGAGGGTCTTCGGAACCGCCGATGAACGGCGATGAACGCCGATAGGTTGTCGGTGGAGGGTCATCCTGAGCCTGTCGCAGGACGAGTGAACGGGGTAACGTCAGACGAGCGTCAGACCAGCCGGCGTAGCGTGAGCAACGAGATCAACATCGCCACGCCCGCGACGGCCAAACCCGCCGCCCCAACGTAGTGCCCAATCTCACGTGGCCGCCGCTCCACCTTCAGCGCACTGCCAAGCTGCTCGAACAGGCGCTTCCAGTCGGTTGTCGTGGGTGTGTCCAAGAAGCGACCGCCGCTCGCCTGTGCCACCTGGCGCAGCGTGGCGCTGTCGAACGGCGCTTTCTGCTCGGTGCCGCGGCGTGGTCCCACCGGGACGGTGTGTACCGGTACGCCCGCCTCGCGCGCGGCGGCGACAGCCTCTGCCAGCGCCCGACCGCCGGCGTTCTCGCCGCTGCCGATCAACACGATCGCGGCCGGCACTTTCTCGACCCTGCCGTCCCTTGGCCCGGCCGCTCCCGTTGTGCCCGCCGCAGCCCCGGATGCCGTCCCTGACGTTGCCCCTGGCGCAGTCGCCTGCCCGGTCGTCGGGGCGCCCGATGGCGTACCTGCTGCTGCCGCGTCCGCGTTCGGAATCGCCGCCAGCGCGACGACAATGGCGTCTCCCGCCGCCGCTCCTTCGCTCGTTCGCAGCCGGTTGGTCGCGACCGATGCGGCGCGGTGGTCGTGTGTTGGGGCGAGCAGGATGTAGGCATTATTCGAGTAGCCGACGACGCCGACTTGAACCCGGTCGGGCAGCGCCTCCACCGCCGCGCGTGCGAGCGCCGTGGCGGCCTCGAACCGCGTCGGCGGCACGTCGGTTGCGCGCATCGCCAGCGACGCGTCGAGCACGAGCATCACCGTCGCTCGATCGTCGGGTGCCGGCAGCGGATAGACCGGGCGCGCGAACCCGACAATCGCGCCGGCAAGTCCGGTGAGGAGCAGCGCGAGCGTCACGGCGCGCCACACGCGACCGGTGCTGCGAGGCGGCCGCGCGGCGACACGAAACGCGCCCGCGACGCGCCGCCGGGCTTGGCGCGCGACCGCGTACCACACCAGCAACACCGGCACGAGCACCAGCGCCCACAGCAGCTCCGGCGCGCGGAACTCCACCTCACGCTCCCGCAGCCACTCGAACAGAACGCCAACGTCCATCTACATGCCCTATGGTTGTCGGTGCAGCCAAAGGAACGCCAGGCAGAGGCCACCTACGGTCACCAGCACGGCGGCGCCGGCGAAGTAGTGGCCGATCTCGTGCCGTTCGAAGTCCCAGCCGAGCGCGAGCCCCAGGTCGCCATAGACCCGTCGCAGCTCGCCGCCGCCGGGCGCGTGGTAATATTGGCCACCCGTCTGCGCGGCGATCTCTTGCAGTAGCGGCTCGTCGATTCCCCCGCCGCCGCGCCGAAAGCCGAGGCCGCCGCCGCGGCTGCCCATGCCGATCGTAAAGATCGGGACGTTTATCTCGCGCGCCTTCCGCGTCGCATCGAGTGGTGGCACGCCTGCGGTGTTTTCGCCGTCCGTCAGCAAGAGGATCACGCCAGGTGGCGGCGGTGGCTGGCCGGTTGCGCCCGAGCGCGGGGTCGCCACCGGCAGGGCGGGCGCGGGCGGTGGCTCGGGCGGCAGCGCCGCCAGCGCCACCTGGATGCCTTCCCCGATCGCCGTCCCGCCGCCGGTCTCCAGTCCGTCGATTGCGGCGCGTACCGCCCCATGATCTTCCGTCACCGGCTGCACCAGCGATGCCTGTGACGAGAACGACACCACGCCGACGCGAAACCCCGGTGGGAGCGTGTCCACGAACGCTTTGGCCGACCGTTTCGCCGCGCTCAGACGCGACGGAAACATGTCCGACGCCGACATGCTCCCCGAAACGTCGAGTACGAGGACGATGGTCACGCGCTCCTTGGGAATGGGCACACGCACCGCCGGACGCGCCAGCGCGACCGCGGCCACTCCCAGCCCTAACGCCATCAGCGCCGGTGGGATGTGCCGCCGCCCCGCGGTCGACGGCCTCCCCGCCAGCGCCGCGCGCAGGAGGCCGATGTCGCTGAACCGGATGGCTTCGCGCGCGCGGCGCGTCTGCGCCCACGCGTATCCACCCAGCAGCGCCGCCGGCAAGATGATCCACCAGAGCAGCGGCGGAACGATAAACTCCATTGCCTCTTTACGCCGGCCGGCCCTGGAGACGCTGGGCGCCAATCGCGGTGCGGCGGCGCTGATCGAGGAAACGCACCAGCGCCGGCACGAGCGGAGCTGCGGTCGTCACCGTCCACAGCGCGGCGCCATGGCGGCCGAATAGGTGCTCCATCCGCTTGAGGCGCTCGCTTGCCTGCGAGGCGTACGTCTCGCGCACCGACGGCTGGCTGGTATCGACGACGAGCTGCTCGCCGGTTTCCGCGTCCTCGAACGTGACGACACCCACATCCGGCAATTCGATCTCGCGCGGATCGCGTACCCAGACGCCGACCAACTCGTGCCGCCGCGCCAAGGGACCGAGGGCACGCTCCCACGTCGACTCCCCTCCCCGTGTTGGTGAGTGGCCGGAGGCGGGGGCCTCACCCGTCAGAAAATCCGACAGAACGATCACCAGGCTGTGCTGTCGCACCGTGCCGAACGTCTGCCGCAGCAGCGCCGCCAGGTCTGTCGCTCTCCGCCTCGCCGGCGATCCACCGACAGCGGCCGACGCCCGCCGCACCGCCGCCAGCGCCCGCTGCAAGAGCTGCAACACGTGCGCCCGCCCGCCCGCCGCCGCCACGACCTCCGCCGGCAGCTCGCGCTTCGCAAGCGCCGGCGAACGCCACTGCCAGGATCCCCGGCTCCCGGTGCCCGACCCCCGGCTCCTGCCCGCCGACCCTTCGTACAGCAGCGCGCCCACTCGGTCGCCCCGACCGGTCAGGAGTCGGGCGAGTGTTCCGGCGATGTCGATCAGTCGCTCGCGCTTCGTCTGCAGTGCGCTGCCGAAGTCGGTCGAGGCGGTCAGGTCGAGCACCAGCCACGCCGTGATGTCGCGATCCTCGTGATAGCGCCGTACGTAGGCCTGTCCCATGCGGGCGGTGACGTTCCAGTCGAGCGCACGCACGTCGTCTCCCGGCTGGTACTCGCGCAACTCCGCCAGGTCGAGCCCCGCGCCATACGCCACGTTCCGGTGGTCGCCCTGACGCAAGCCGTCCAGCCGCCGGATGACCGTGAAGTCGAGCCGCCGCAGCAGCCGCTCCGCCTCGCCCGGTGGCTGCAGTGCGTGCGTCTCGCCTTCGTCCGCCGGTCTGCGCCGGAACAACCTCCGTAACACCGGTCTCGCCTACCTCGGCCTATCGCCTAAACCAAGTGCAAAGTGCAAAGTGCAAAGTGCAAAGTGAGTCGGCGTTCATTTGCGTTTGTCTGCGGTTCCAGTCCGTTTCTTCCCCCGGGGCGACCACCAGCGGCGCTGAGATGGCACAGGCTGATTGGTGTTGGCGCGCAGGATGCGCTCCTCTTTGGCCGGCTGGTCCTCGTCTTCGCCGTAGCCCAGGTGCGGCGCCGGTACCTTGCGTTGCACCTGCTCGACGATCTGCTCCGCGGTGACTTCCTCGGCCAGCGCCTCATACGAGAGCACGATGC
>JACQGX010000202.1 GCA_016199265.1 Chloroflexota bacterium
CGCAAAGGCCAGCCGCTGGCCGAGAGTATCAGCGTACCGTTGCTGCTGCGCTGGCCGGAGGGGTTGCCGGTGGGGGTGGCGGCCGACGTGGTGGCAGGCTCGGTCGACGTCGCGCCCACGCTGCTCGGCTTGTGTGGTGCGCCGGAACCAAAAGGGACGCAGGGGCACGACCTCTCGCCGTGGCTGCGAAGAGGCGGGGTGGGTGCGCCCGCTGAACCCAGCACTGTAGGGGCGCAATTCATTGCGCCCGGCGGCGAGCCCCCGGATGCCGCGTACATCGAAGGGCAGATCGGCGGGCCGCTCGAGTGGCGTGCGGTCCGCATGCGGCGCCACTTGCTGGCGGCCAATCTGGCCGGCGAGCCAACACGACTCCATGATCTTGTAGACGATCCGTATGAGCTACGCAACCTGGCCGGCGCCGCCGAAGCGGCCGCTACTGAGGCGAGATTGCTCGAGCGGCTGCGGGCGCTCGCGGCGCGGACCGGCGATCCATACTTCCCCAGTTGAAGGCGTGCGCAGGCGGATGACGGGCTCCACCATAGAGACACAGAGATGGTTAGAGTTCTTGAGGAACCGGTTTTCGGACCGGTGTCTCGGGGTGCGGTGCGGCTTGTGACGGAAAGATGCAGCAGCGCACAAGGAGGCGGGACCTGGTGGCTAAGGTGAAAACACGGCTGGGTGTGCTGGCAGCGCTGGTAGCGGCGATGTGGCTGGTGGAGCTCGCCGATCTGGTGATCTTTGGCGGGGCGCTGGATCTGCTTGGAGGTATTCGCCCGCGCAGCCAAGCGGGGCTGTGGGGCATCGTCTTCGCCCCGTTCCTCCACGGCGGTTTCGCTCACCTGGTTGCCAACACGGTGCCGCTGGTGGTACTCGGTCTGCTGATCATGCTTCGCGGATTGCGGGATTTCGTGTGGGCGACCGTAATCGCGGCGGTGCTGGCCGGGCTCGGCGTCTGGCTCTTCGGGCGGCCGCAGTCGGTACACATCGGCGCGAGCGGGCTGATCTTCGGGTACCTGGGCTATCTGCTCCTCCGCGGTTACTGGGAGCGCAGCCTGACCGCGATCCTGGTAGCGCTCGTCGCCGGGTTCCTCTACGGCGGCGCGCTGTGGGGCGTGCTGCCTACCCGCTCCGGCATCTCATGGGAGGGGCACCTCTTCGGCTTTGCCGGCGGCGCGACGGCGGCCGCCATCCACCGCCGGCCGCCGTCCACCGCCGGCCCGGATCGTTCACCAGTTGGTAAGTGAGCCGTCGCGCCGGTGCAGGTGCGGCGACTCGCTGAACCGGAACTCCTGTTTGGCTGCCAGTTCCTCATTGAACTCCACCCCGAGGCCGGGCGTCGACGGTACGGGGAAGCGCGACCCTTCCAGCCGTGGCTGGATCGGGAACAGGTCGGTGTTGTCAAAGCCGAGGTTCTCGGTCGGCGTGGTGCGCACTTCCAGCCAGGCGAAGTTGGCGACGGCGGCGGCGAGGTGGATCGTGGCCGCGGTGCAGATCGGCCCCAGTGGGTTGTGCGGCATCAGGTCGATGTAATGCGCCTCGCACCACCCCGCCACTTTCATCGACTCGGTAAGCCCGCCGACGTTGCAGACGTCGATCCGGGCGAAATTGGTCAGGCCGCGCTCGACGTACGGCAGGAACTGCCACTTGCTGCTGAACTCCTCGCCGATGGCAAACGGCACGCCGGTCATCGCACGCAGCGCGGCATAGGCGTCGGGTGTCTCGGCGCGGATCGGCTCCTCGAGGAAGTCGAGCGTGCCCGAGGGCATGCGCTGGCAGAACGACGCCGCCTCGGCCACGCTCAGCCGGTGATGGTAGTCGATGCCGAGCACGGGGGTGGGGCCAACTTCCTGGCGCACCTTGGTCAGCCACTCGGCGGTGAGCGCGATCGACTCGCGCGGCTCGAAGAGGAGGGGATCGCCGCCCCGGTCCGGGTGTCCCGGCACCGTGCGAATGACGGTCCAGCCGTGCTCGAGCAGCAGCTTGACATCCTCGATCAGCTTAGGGCCCATTGGCGCCGAGGTGGTGGCGAAGCAGGGGACGTAGTCACGGTGCTTGCCGCCGAGGAGCTGGTAGACAGGGACGCCGAGCACCTTGCCGGCGATGTCGTAGAGCGCGATGTCGATCGCCGAGATGGCGCCGGTGAGGACGCGTCCGCCCTCGAAGTATTGGCTGCGATACATCTGCTGCCAGAGCGCGCCGATGCGCATCGGGTCCTTGCCGATCAAGAACTCGCGGTAGTGCCGCACCGCGCCGGCAACGGCGAGCTCGCGGCTCGACACACCGGCCTCCCCCCAACCGTACAACCTCTCGTCTGTCTCGACTTTGACAATGAGCTGATTCCGCCGCCCGACCCACGTCGGGAATACCTTGATGTCCGTGATCCTCATGCTGCCGTGGCCCTCCAGCGAATCTCCATCATCGATTGGCGGACAGATGGTACGGCATGGCACCGGCCGACGGAGAGCCGCTTCGCGTTTCCCCGCACGATTTTCCTTGACGAGCCGAACACCGGCGGCTATAGTATCGCCGTGCGATAGCGCTGAGCGATACTGAGATGAAGCAGCACTACCTGTGGGAACTCCGACCCTACTTACGCCAGGTGTCGGGCCAGTTGATCTTGGGATCGCTCTGCGGTATCGTCATGAACACCGCCATCGTGCTGCCGGCCATTCTGCTCGGGAAGGCGATCGACACGGCCCTGGCCTTCGAGCGCGGCCAGGCGGACGCGAGCGCGGTCACCTGGGCGGCGCTGGCCTTTGTCGGCGGCACGCTCGCCACCGAAGGCCCGCGCGTGCTCAAACGCTGGTGGATTTTCACCGGTATCGGCCGGATGATGTCCAACCTGCGCGCCGATGCCATGCGCGGCGTGCTGGACTGGCCCATGGCGAATCTGCACACCACGCCGGTCGGCGACCTGATGGCCCGCATCATCGGCGACGTCGAGGTGCTCGGCCTCGGCTTGCGCGAGTTCATCAACGAGACCTGGGACACACTCCTCTTCTCGGTTTCGATGGTCGTGGCAATGCTGATCTACGACCCCGGTCTCTCGCTCGTCGCCCTGCTGCCAGTGCCGTTCGGGATGTGGCTGGGCGAGGTGACCGGCCGTTGGGTACGATCCCGCACCTCCGCAGCCCGGCAGGCCAACGCATCGCTCACCGCACTCCTGCAGGAGCAGCTTGCCGGCATCCGCGTGCTCCGCCTGTTCGGCCGCTCCTCGATGGCCGTCGCTCGGGTCGAAGAGCGCTCGCAGCGGCTGGCGGACGCCAACTTATCAACGGCGCTCCTGCTCGGCGGCCTCACCCCAGGGTACATGGCCCTGATGACCTGCGGCGTCGTGTTGGTGGTGTGGCTGGGCGGCCATCGCGCCGCCACCGGCGCGATGAGCGTGGGCGCCTTCGTCGGATACTTACAAATCTACTTGCGGTTTACCCAACGCAGCTTCCGCCTGCCGCAGATGCTCAACTCTATTCAGAGCGGCGGCGTCGCCTACGCCCGCCTCAAGCCGCTGCTCGCCCCGCCGCTGTCCGTGATCGCCGAGACGCGGTCGTTCACGTCATTGCGTCCGTTTCACGTGTCGGGTATCGACTTGCGGTCTCCCTCGATGCCGAGCGTGCACGGGCGGCCCGTGACCGTCTCACTGGAGCACGTGTCGTTCAGCTATCCCGGTGCGGGCATGCCGGCGCTACGCGACGTCTCGCTCGACGTCCCGGCGGGCATGATAGTCGCCGTGACCGGGCCGGTCGGCTCGGGCAAGAGCGCTCTGGCCCGCGCCCTGCTCGGCCTCTATCCGCTCGACACCGGCCGGGTGCTCCTCGACGGCACGCCTCTGGAGCACATCCCGGCTGCCGAGCGCGCCGCCCGCACCGGCTACCTGCCGCAGGATCCCTACGTCTTCTCCGACACCGTCCGCGGGAATGTGCTGATGGCCAATGGTGCGTCTCGCGGCGAAGCGTCTTCGGCGGCGCTGCGCGAGGCGCTTGCCATCGCTGCCCTGGACGCCGACGTCCAGGGCATGGCCGGCGGACAGGACACGCAGGTCGGCGAGGGGGGAATCCGCGTGTCGGGCGGCCAGCGCCAGCGCATCGGGCTGGCGCGCGCCCTGGCTGCCGCCACTCCGAATCGCCCCGGCCTGCTCGTCCTGGACGATCCCTTCTCTGCCGTCGACGTCGAGACCGAGGCGCGCATCGTCGCTGCTCTGCGAGAAGCGTTCGGCCCGAGCGCGCCGCTCAAGCGCCGGGCCACGGTCGTGCTCTGTTCGCACCGCCTGGCTGCGTTCCCGGAAGCCGATGTGGTGGTCGTCCTGGACGACGGGCGCATCGTCGAGCAGGGCACGCACGAGGACCTGATGCGCGAAGACGGCATGTACGCGCGCATCTACCGGGCGCAGCGCGCGGTGCTGGTGGAGGACGCCGCCGTCTCGGCAGGGAGCCTGTGATGAGCACAGCAACGCGTTCGCTCCCCGCCGCGCCGAGCAAGTCCGCCGATGTGGCCTGGCGGCAGATCGGCTCGATCATCGTGCCGTGGCGTGCCCATCTGGCGCTCGTCGCCGGGAGCGTGCTGCTTGGGGCGGCGCTGGAGATCGTGCCCCCGCTGATCACGCAGAGCCTGGTCGACAAGCACCTCATCGTCGGACGCACCGACGGAATTCTGCTCCTGGCACTCCTGTTCCTGGGCGCCACAGTGGCGGTGCAGGTGGTTGGCTTTGTCACCAACTTCGTCACGGCCAGGGTGTCGCAGGGCGCGCTTCATCGCCTGCGCGTGCGCCTGTTCGCCCACCTGCAGTCGCTTCCTTTGAGCTACTACGACCGCACGCCGCTCGGCGAGACGATCAGCCGCTGCACCTCCGATGTCGAGACGGTGGACACGCTCTTTTCGACCGGCGTTGCGCGCGTGCTGACCGACATGGTGCGACTGATCACAGCTGCAATCGCCATGGTGGCTGTGAGCGTGCCGCTCTCACTGGTCTCGCTGATCGTGGTGCCGCCGCTCATCATAGTGACCCGAGCGTTCCAGGCGCGGGCACGTGATGCCGAGCGGGCCAACCGCAGTGCCGTCGGGGTGCTCAACGCGCACCTGCAAGAGGTCTTCGGCGGCGTCGAGGTCGTGCGCGCCTTTCACCGCGAGTTTGCCTTCGTCGCGCGCTTCCGCCAGGCGGTGGCTCAGGCGCTGCGGGCCTACAACCGGTCCACAGCGTACGTCTCCCTCTACCCGCCGATGACGAATACGTTGGCTGCCATCGCCGTCTGCATCCTGCTGTGGGCGGGGACGAGTAGCGTCTTCGCCGCGTTCCACGTCTCCATCGGCACGCTGACGGCGTTTGTGCTCCTCTTCCAGCGCTTCTTCCAGCCCATCGTCGCGCTGGGCGATGAGTGGCAGACGGTGCAGCGCGCCCTGGCCGGAGCAGAGCGCATCTTCCAAGTGCTTGCCCTGGAGCCGGAGCCGGCGCTCGCGCCGGTCGCTCCCTCCGGCAACGATGCTGGAGCCGCGAACCTCTCCGCCGAGGTCATGGCCGGCGCCGCCGTGCCGGCTATGCCCCGGCGACACGCGAATGGCACCGCAGCAGCCGAGCTGCGCGACGTTGTGTTCGGCTATGTGGAGGGTTGGCCGGTGCTGCACCGCGTCTCGCTGCGCGTCGAGCCGGGCGAACACCTGGCCGTAGTAGGACGGACCGGCGCCGGCAAGAGCAGCACCTTACACCTGCTGGCCGGGCTGTACGCCCCCTGGCAGGGCACCGTGCGCGTGGCCGGGCTCGATCCGCGCGTCCTCGCCGACGGCGAGCGGCGGCACGTGATTGGAGCGGTGCCGCAGATCGTGCAGCTCTTCCAGGGCAGTGTGCGTGACAACCTGACCCTGGGTGATCCGAGCGTGACCGAGGAGGCCATCCGGCGCGCCGCCGGGATCACCGGTGCGGCGCGCTTCATCGAGGCGCTGCCCCAAGGCTACAACACCGTGCTGAGTAGCGGCGGCCGCGGCGAGGGCGTCCAGCTCTCGAGCGGGCAGCGCCAACTGCTCTCGCTGGCCCGCGCCCTGGTGTGGGAGCCACGCGTGTTGCTGCTGGACGAGGCGACCGCAGCCATCGACAGCGCGAGCGAGGCGGCGTTTCGCGCCGCGCTGCGCAGCTTCATCGCCGAACGGGGCCGCGCCGCGGTCACCGTGGCGCACCGCCTCGCGACCGCCCGCGAGGCCGGCCGTGTGGTCGTGTTCCACGCCGGCCGCATCGTCGAGGAGGGCGCGCCCGCAGAGCTGGTCGGCCGCGGTGGACGTTTTGCCGCGCTACTGGCACTCGAAGCGGCCGGATGGGAGTGGCGCTGATGCTGCGAGACTTCTTTCTGGGCTTCATTAGGATTCACGTGCTCCACCACGCCTGCCAGGAGCCGGTCTACGGCCTGCAGCTCATCGCCGAGCTGGCTCGCCACGGCTACCGTCTCTCGCCAGGCACCCTCTATCCGGTGTTGCACGGCCTGGAGAAGTCCGGCTACCTCGTTCGGGAGGAGCGAGTCGTGGACGGGAAGCGCCGCAAGTACTACCGCGCGACACCCAGGGGTCAGGAGGCGCTCGCCGAGGCAAAGGCGAGAATCGCCGAGCTGGTCGCCGAGGTGCTCGAGGACGAGACGCCCTAGCCAGGACTATTCACGTGGGCTCCGCTCCCCCTCGCTCCCCCTCGCTCCCCCTCGCTCATCCTGAGCTTGTCGAAGGATGCGCACGCACTGCCCAGGAGCGGTGAACAATCCAGGCGCCGATCGCGGGCCGATGACAGTGGGCCGCCAATGTAGTGGTGATGCGCCAGTGGCAGCCGCCCCTTGGGTGCAAGCAAATGTTCCGGATAGGTCGCACGGGCGGGGCCCCACCCCCTGGCCCCCTCTCGGCAAGGAGTTCCCGAATGCGCTGAAGCACAGGATCGGCGCTCGCCTTGAGGCGCTCCGTATCCTGTTCGATTGATCGTACCCACCGGTCGGTCTTGATCGTGTTGGCCATACGCTGTTCGCCAAGGTGGAACCCGCGATCGACCCCACTTTGCACCCTTCGGCTTCGCTCAGGGCATGCTTTGCACGTTGTACTTGCTCAAGCAGCCTATCGGAGAAATACCGTCGGCAGCACCGCCAGCGGCGAGGCCGGCGAGGCCGAAGGCCGGCGAGGCCGAAGGCCGGCAGGGGTCGCCCGGCCAGTAAGACATGCAAGCCCATTCAAAATGACGCCAGGCAGACCAGACACCACTCCCCCTAGCCCCCTCCCTCAAGGGAAGGGGAACGACAGGGCAACGCCCTCAAGGGTCCGGAACTTTTGCCCGCACCCCACGGCCAAACATCCCAACGCCACGGTCAACCGCCGGACCGGCTGCCGGTGAGGCCTCGCGCTTACGGTATGCTCACTTCCGGAGGGAAGACGAACAGACATGACGACGCGCGCCACCACCACCGCTCCGTCGCCAGACCCCACGCCATTCTGTGGGACTACTTCGACATCCCCGCCGAACGGCGACCCGGATAGCGTGACGCGGCCAAGCGGCGCCTAAACCAAGGGCAAAGGGCAAAGGGCAAAATGAGGGGGACTGCGGGTTCCACCTTGGCTTTAGTTCAGTGTCGGCAAAGTTGCGCGCGAGAACATCAGGCACCGGGGGGAAGCCCATCAGCCATTCGGCCGATTTTTCGGGGCCGGGGGCCGGGGACCGCCACTGGCTGTAGGGGCGTATCGCCATACGC
>JACQGX010000027.1 GCA_016199265.1 Chloroflexota bacterium
CACGTCGAGGTCAAAGGCGATGCGTACGCCGTAGCCCTTCCCCGTCCGCCCAATCACCTCGTTCGACTGCACGTCGTCGCACGCGCGGATGCAGCGGTCGCACAGAATGCACGCCTGGTGATCCACCGCGATCACCGGCGACGACAGGTCGCGGGGTCGTTCAATCTCCCGCAATTGCCCGTCCACCGGACGGGCGATCGCGAACGTCGCCAGCGGTTCCACCGGCGGGGCCGGCTCCCCTGACCCTTGCCCCTTGACCCCGTAGCGCCGCGCCAGCGCCTCGAGCTCGCAGTCCCCCGTCGTCCGCTCGCGCGCGCACGGCGCCTCGTGGTCGCTCATCAGCAGCTCGATCAGCACCCGGCGCGAGCGTTCGACCCGCTCCGTACCAGTCTGCACCGTCATGCCCGGCTCGGCGGCCCGCACGCAGGCGGCGGCAAGCGTGCGCCCGCCCACGTCCACGACGCACATGCGGCACACGCCCACCGGCCGCAGGCGTGGTGTATGGCAGAGCGCAGGGATCTCTATCCCTGCCTCGCACGCCGCCTCCCAGATCGTCTGTCCCTCACGCGCCAGCACTTCCTGCCCGTCGATCGTCAGCGGCACCTTAGCGTGGGGCTCTCGCCCCACGGCGCTGGGAGGCACACTCGCCACCGTCTCCGGCGTCATGGTCAGTCCTTAGTCCTCAGCAGCGACAGCGCCGGCCCCAGCGCCGCCTGTCCCAACCCGCAGATCGACGTCAGGCGCAGCGTCTCGTGCAGCTCGGCCAGGCGCGTCTCCGCTGCCCGCCGCGCTGCCGATTGCTGGCGGGCTGCGGGATCGGCCACGAGCGAATCGAGCAGTTGCACCGCCTTCTCTGTCCCCATGCGGCACGGAACGCACTTGCCACACGACTCGCGGGCGAAGAACCGGGTGACATTCTGGGCCACGTCCCACAGGTCGCGCCCCTCGGCCAGCACCACCAGCGCGCCCGAGCCCAGCATCGACCCCGCCTGGAGCAGGGCCGCGTGATCGAGCGGCACGTCCGCCTTGTCGGCCGGCAGGAAGCTCGACGACACGCCGCCGGGCACAAACGCCAGCAGCTTGCGCCCGCCCGCCACTCCCCCAGCCATGCCGATCAGCTCGGCCACCGTCGTGCCCATGGGGATCTCGTAGACGCCCGGCCGCTCGACGTCACCCGACACGGCCATGAGCTTGAGGCCCGCCGCGCCGCGCAGCCCCTGCGCCTTCCACCAGGCGCCGCCGCGCGCCACGATGCCCGGCGTGACGGCCAGCGTCTCGACGTTGTTGATCAGCGTCGGCTGGCCCCACAGCCCGTGCGTGCCAGGGAACGGCGGCTTGTTACGCGGCTCGCCGCGCTCGTCTTCGAGCGCCTGCAGCAGCGCCGTCTCCTCCCCGAGGATGTACCCGCCGGGTGAGACGAAGATCTCGATCGGGAAGCCGCGCAGCTTCCCCGCGGCGGTGGCTACGTCCAGCTCTCGCTCCAGCGCCCGGCGTTCGGCAGCGTACTCGTGGCGAATGTAGACGATGCCCCGCTCGGCGCCCACAGTGCGGCCGGCGAGCGCGATCCCCTCCAGCACCAGGTGTGGCGCCTCTTGGAGCAAGACGCGATCCTTGAAGGTGCCCGGCTCGCTCTCGTCGGCGTTGCAGATGACGTACTTGGGCGTGCGCGTCTCGCGCCGCACCAGCGCCCACTTCTCGCCGGCCGGAAACCCGGCGCCACCCATGCCGCGCAGCCCTGACTCGTGCAGCGCTTGAATCACCCGATCGGGCGCGGGATCGCCGGCCAGCACGCCGTAGTGCGAGTCGGGCACGCCGGCGTCGGACACCACACCGAGAGGGTCCCCGGTGTGGTGCCCAGGGGACGGGTGATAGGGGTCGATGCGGAACCGGCGGCTCGGCGCGACCTGCTCTTCGGTCGGTGTCTCGGGCGGGGATAGGTCTCGCACCCGTCGCACGATCGTCTCCACGCCGGCAGGAGCCAGCGGACAGTCCGAGACGACGGCCGCCGGTGCGCCGTCGCACCGGCCCAGGCAGGAAACCTCGTCGATCGCCACGCCCAGCTCGTCTGCCAGCTCAGCCCGCACGGCGGCGGCCAGGGCCGCACTGCCGCGCAGGTGGCAGCTCAGATCGCGACAGATCGCCACCTCGGCGCGCGGCGGCGGTTCGGTGCGGAAGTGCGGATAGAAGCTGACCAGCCCTTGCAGGCGGTAGAGCGGCACGCGCTGGCGCGCCGCCAGGTCTCGCAGGACGTCCGGCGAGAGCCAGCCGGTGCGCTCCTGGAGCGCATATAGCTCCCGGATCAGCCCCATGGCGTAGATGAGTATACCGCCGCCCCCGGCACGCTTGCCGGCCAAGTACTCGCCGACTCGGTTCAACCTCGTGTTGGTGAGTTTCGAGGCGTGTTGGTCAGCCCTGCACCGAGGGCGGCCGCCTCGGTCTGTGACAATCCCAGCGCAGCACGGAGATCAGCCAGCTATCGTCGGATGCACCATGATGCGCACCATAGTATCATCAACACATCATGCCCAGAACGACAGTAGACATCGAGGCCCCGATCCTGCGCGAACTCAAGGCGCTCGGGCAGCGGGAGCGCCGGCCGCTGGGCAAGCTGATTTCCGTGCTGGTGGCGGAGGCACTGGCCCGCCGGAACGAACGGCGGCCGGCGCCGCCGCGTCTGGCATGGATCTCCAAGCCGATGCACGCCACCGTTGATTGGACCGACACTGATGCGCTCGAGGCCATCCTCGAGCAAGATGACCGGGAGAAGCTGGCGGCAGCGGGCGGCGCGACTTCCGGCGTCTCTCCTTCTTGGAGGTGCGGGATCCCTTCGCCGCCGCCTGATCTACGCTGACCGAACGCTCCCACCGAGGAACTGCTTCCGCCGCGGTCACGCCATCTTCCACTCAAGCTTCTTGCCGATCGCCCTGGCATAGCGCGCCAGTGTGGAAAGCTTCGTATCGACTGCTCCGGATTCGATTCGCGCCACGACGGACTGCGACGTACCCATGCGCGCGGCCACCTCGGTCTGCGACAATCCCAGCGTAGCACGGAGTTCGGCGAGTTTTCGGAGTTGAGATCGTCGTGCGATCGCTTCTTCCAAAAGCGCTGGAAACCGCGGGTCGCGGGTCGCGTGCTCAGCGATCATCTCGTCCAGAAAGTCCTTGGCCATTATCTTCATCCGGTCGAAGTATAGCGTCTTCGGCATGGCGTGTACGGCATAGTCCCGTTTCAATGCGATGCGCCGCGTGCTCGCCAGTCACGCAGTCTCGTCTGCGCCAATTCGATCACCTCTTTTGGCGTTTTCTGCGTTTTCTTGCTGAAGCCTTCCAGCGCCAACAGCACCTGACCATATCGTCCTTCCGGCGCGAAGAGGATGCGAAACGTCTGATGTTCACCCCACGCGCGCACTTCGTAGATATCGCCGCGAACGTGTCGTGCTGTCCTCAATCCCTGCTCCCGTATCTCTGCCATAGCAGCGAGCACCTCGGCGGCATCGGCCGCCGAAAGGGAGCGGATGAAGTCTCGCACCGGCCGATTGCCTGCCGGTGTAGCGTACTCGCGCCATTGGCGCCGGTAGCGCGTGCGAGATGTACTGTCCATTTGCGAGAGGCAGAGCAGAGGCGATCTTATTCTTGACCACTCAGCAGCCGCTCGATCTCCTGCCGAGCCGGCAACGACGGTCCGGCGCCCATCTTGGTGACGGCCAGCGCGCCGGCGGCGCAGGCGAAGCGGGTTGCCTCCCGAAGCGAGCGGCCCTCGGCCAGGGCGACGCCCAGCGCGCCGCAGAAGGCGTCGCCGGCGGCGGTGGTATCGACCGCGGGGACTTCAAACGACGGCACGCGCTCGGCGCCGTCTTCGTCGACGACCAGCGCGCCACGTTCGCCCAGCGTGAGTACGACGGCGCCAACGCCGCGCTGCAGCAGCGCGCGGCCGGCACGCGCGGCGTCTTCCGGCGTGTGCGGCGCGATCCCGGTGAGCTGCATCGTCTCGGGTTCGTTCGGCGTCAGCACGTCGACCCTCGCCAGTAGCGTGGCGGGAATGTCGGCCGCCGGCGCCGGGTTGAGGATGACTGTCGCGCCGGTCTGCTTGGCGGCGCGCGCCGCCGCCTCCGACGCGGCTACGGGCACTTCCAACTGGAGCAGGAGCACGCTGCAGCCGGCGATCGCGCCGCGCGCACGCGCCACATCCCTCGCGGAGAGGCGTCCGTTTGCCCGCGGCACGACAATAATGCTGTTGGTGCCGTCGGGCTCGACGACGATCTCGGCGACGCCGGTGCCCGCTTCGGCGTCGCGGATGACGTGGCGCAGGCTGATCCCTTCGTTCTCCAAGACCGCGGCGATGTCGCGGCCGAAGTCGTCGGCGCCGAGGCGGCCGACGAATTCGACGTGCGCCCCGGCCCGCGCGGCCGCGACCGCCTGGTTGGCGCCTTTGCCCCCGACGAACGTGCCGAACGCGGTGCCGACCAGCGTCTCGCCCGGCTGCGGCCGGCGCGGCGCGCTAAATACCAGATCCATGTTGACTCCGCCGACGACTGCCACTCGGGGTTGGACCATTGGTGTTCCTCCCATTGTCCGTTGTGTTGCACCGTTATACATGAGGCGGTGGGCGGGGGTGAGGGCTACTGCTATGCTGTACGGCTTGAGAGGGGTTGGCACCACGTGACGAGCAATCCAGCGAGCAGGCATTGGGGCATCGCCCCGCTGTTTGATCCCGAGCAGGGCACCACCGTCGTCGAGCCGGTTGGGCAAGGCAATGGCTACTGGGCGGGGGCGCCGGGGGCAGTCTACGATACCGAGCGCGGCCGCTTCTACCTGTACTACCGGCTCCGCGTGCCGCGGGAGCTCGGCCGCGGGATCGAGTGCCGCATCGCCGAGAGCGCCGACGGCGAACGGTTCGAGACGATCTGGTCGGCCAAGAAGCAGGAGTTTCCGACCGACTCGATGGAGCGCGCCGCCCTCGTCGAGCGGCCGGGCGGCGGCTGGCTGCTCTACCTGAGCTACGTCGACCCGGATACCTCCAAATGGCGCATCGACGTCGCGAAGGCAGGACACCCATCCGAATTCGAACTCGGCGAGCGGCGCAAGGTGTTCACCGCCGAAGACTGCGACGTCGAGGGCGTCAAAGACCCCTACGTCGCCGTCTTCGGCGGCCTGTACTACATGCTCATCTCCTACGCGACGCGCCCGGCGGCGACCGTCGCCGAGCACGAGAAGCACGGCACCGCCGACATCTTCAATACCGGCAAGACAACCTCAAATACCGGGCTGGCGGTTTCCGGCGATGGGATCACGTGGCGCTGGCTGGGCGACTGCTTCTCGCCGCGGCCGGGGATGGGCGCGTGGGACGCCTACGCCGCGCGCATCGGCACGCTGGTCTATGTGCCGCCGGTGTGGACGGCGTTCTACGACGGCTCGGCGAGCGTCGAGGAGAACTACGAAGAGCGCACCGGCATGGCCGTCAGCTTCGATCTGCGCCACTTCGAGCGAATCACGGCCGATGGCCCGATCCTGACCAGCCCGCACGCCTCGGGCAGCCTGCGCTACATGGACGCGATCCAACTGCGCGACGAGGTCCTCTACTACTACGAGTACGCCCGCCCCGACGGCTCCCACGAGCTGCGGCTGAACCGCGTGCGAGTCACGTAAGAGTTGTTTTTGAAACCACAGATGCATCTGTGGTTTCATCATTCTTCTTGTGCGAGTACAAACAATGCCCGAACCGCATTTGAACGTATTGGTGATCGCGATCGATACGCAGCGCGCCGATCACTTGAGCTGTTACGGCTACGAGCGGCTGACCAGTCCGCATCTCGACCGGTTTGCCTCGCAAGGCGCGCTGTTCGAGGAGGCGTATGCGCCGCACATCCCGACGCATCCGGGGTACACGTCGCTCTTTACCGGCAAGGATGTCTTTACGCACCAGATCGTAACGCAGGGTGGAAAGATCGACTTGGACCCCGGCGTCCGCCAACTGGCGGAGATCTTGAGCGATCAGGGCTACTTCACCGGCGCGGCGGACAATCTGGGAAGGTGGTTCAGCCGCGGCTTCGAGGCGTACGAGACGTACCGTTGGGAACGCGAGGGGAACGACTGGCGTAAGGCCGAGGCGGTCAACGCCAAGGTGCTGCCGCTGCTCGATCGCGCGGCCGGCGAGGCGGCGGGCGGGCGACCGTTCTTCCTGTTCGCGCACTACTGGGATCCGCACACACCGTACTTGCCGCCGGCGCCGTTCAGTCGCATGTTCTACGCCGGCGACGAGAAGGACCCGAACAACCGCTCGATGGACTCGGTGTTCGCCTTCGAGCCGTTCACGCTGTACTTCCAGCAGTGGATGGGCGGCGTGACCGACATCCGCTTCCCGTGCGCGCAATA
>JACQGX010000028.1 GCA_016199265.1 Chloroflexota bacterium
AACCGCACGTCCGGTGTGCTGAGGCGGCGCTGGAAACGGGCGGGTGTCCATGGCCGGCCGACCTACGCACCCACGCCGAAAGGCAGGGAGACCGCTCGGCCACCTACCGACCCCGTACCGCGCCTGCGCCTTACTCTACCCCGCTGATAGGCGTTGGGAGCAGACAAGGCCTGACCGGGTACAATCCCTGTGCGAGCCGGTCGCCGTGGACCCGCGCTGAAATCGCGCTGACTTCCTATGAATGCGCGGCGCGAGCGCATCTTGATCGTTTACGTGCTGGCCTTCGACGGCTCTTGGACGGCTCAGGACAGAGGAGAGGAGCGGTAGGCAGACGTAGTGAGTAGGACAATGACGGCCAACATCGCGGGGGCGCGGCTGCGCGAGGTCGAGCGCGAGCTGGCCCGCATCAGGGGTGAAGATGCCGTAAACACGTATCTGGACGAGCACCCAAACGAGGTCACGGTCTTGCAGCAACTCGTCGAGTGGCGGCGCGCCGGGCGGGTGGTGCCGGCACTCGCGCGCGTGCAACGGGCGATGCTTTGGAGCGATGGGACGCTGGAGTTGCGTACGGTGTCGACAGAACCCTCGATCGAGCCCAGGGCCCAGCAGGGCCGGCGAGGGCCGGGACCCGGTGGGAGTGGCCCCGGTCGCGATCGCGGACGTCGCCAGGGAGGGGACCAGGGGCGGAATGGGAACGCTCCGCAGTTCAGGACCACCGGTGCGGCCGGCGGCATCGCCGGCCGCCAGGGCGATGGTGCGGCGCGCCGATCGGGGCCAAACGGCACCTTCAGAGGTGTGATTGGCAAGGAAAGTCCGCAAGCATCCGGCGCGCCACGCACCGGCCGGCCCGGCGCGCGGCGCCGCACGTGGGGCGAGGAAGACACCGGCCTGCGGGGAGTACCTCGATCCGGCGAAGGGTGGGTCCTGCTGCGCGAGGGCGAGGTACCGCCGCCGGAAACGGCGCCTGAAGACGACGACGTAGGCGGCGACGCGTTCATGGCACAGGAGGCACCGTCGGACGACGCTCCGGCGCAGGTTGCGGCCGAGCACGTGGCGGCGGCGGAAGTTCCGGAGCTCGCGGAGGCCGCGCGGGAGAACGGGCAGACAGAGAAGGTTCCGGCAGATCTTTCGCGCTAACAAGCTAACAATCCATGGCAGAGACCCCGATGCACACAGATGCACACCGAGAGATCAGAGGAGACATCGGTGTTCACCGGTGTGCACCGGCAGTTTCGATGACCGTTCCCATTTGAAAGGGGGATGTTCGCGATGACAGTCGACGTTCGATCGTACGTTGGCGGGACGTGGCGCGATGGCGTGCGGACAACGGCCGACGTCAACCCGGCGCACCCGACCGAGCACGTGGCGCAGACTCATCTTGGCGACGCGCGGCTGGCGGCGGCGATCGAGGCAGCACGCGGTGCGTTCGCCGCGTGGCGGGTGACACCGGCCCCGGTGCGCGGCGGGATCCTGCGCAAGGCCGGAGACCTACTCGAAGAGCGGGCCGAGGACGTCGGTCGCGACCTCACGCGTGAAGAGGGCAAGACGCTCGCCGAAGGGATCGGCGAGACGCGGCGCGCCGTCGCGATCCTCCGCTACTACGCCGGCCAGACACTCGAGCCCGACGGCGTGACGTACCCCAGCCACTCGCCGGCGACGTTTCTCTTCGCCCGCCGCGAACCGGTAGGCGTCGTGGTGGCGATCACACCTTGGAACTTCCCGATCGCCATTCCGGCGTGGAAGATCGCGCCGGCGCTGGCATTCGGCAACACCGTCGTCTGGAAGCCGGCGGAGAGCGTGCCGCTAACGGCGGTCCACCTACTCCGGGCGCTCGTCGACGCAGGCTTGCCGGCCGGGGTGCTCAATCTGGTGATCGGAAAGGGATCGGAGATTGGCGATAGGCTGACGACGCACGAGGCGGTCGACGCGATCACGTTTACCGGCTCGAACGCCGTCGGACGGCGTCTCCAACTCAAGGCAGCAGAGCTGGGCAAGAAGGTCCAGCTCGAGATGGGCGGCAAGAACCCGGCGGTGGTGCTCGCCGACGCCGACCTAGCGCACGCCGCCGAGCACGTCGCCCGCGGCGCGTTCTTGAGCGCCGGACAGAAGTGCACCGCGACGAGCCGCGTGATCGTCGAGCAGCCGGCACTGCGGGAGTTCCAGGAGCGGCTCGTCGCGCTGGCCAAGAGCTGGAAGCTCGGCGATCCGCTCGATCCCGACACAAGGGTCGGTCCGCTGGCCTCGGAAGATCAGTTTAAGACAGTGACCGGCTACCTCGACATCGGCGCCAAGGATGGCGCGCGCGTGCTCGCCGGCGGCGCCCGTGCGGGCGATCTGGGAGATGGCTACTACGTGCAGCCGACGGTGCTGGCCGACGTGCCGCCTGAGAGTAAAGTGGTGCGGGAAGAGATCTTCGGCCCGGTCGCCGCACTCATCACCGCACGATCGTACGACGACGCGGTGGCGCTGGCGAACGATACGCCGTTCGGTCTGACGTCGAGCCTGTTCACACGCGATCTGGCGAAAGCGCTCCGTTTCGCCGCCGACATCCGGACGGGTGTGGTGAAGATCAACCAGGAGAGCGCCGGGCTCGAGTTCCAGGTACCGTTCGGCGGCATGAAAGAGAGCTCCTCGGGCTCGCGCGAGCAAGGAAAAGCCGCGCAGGAGTTCTTCACCCAGTGGAAGACGGTGTACTTGGATCTGCCGCCTTCAGCTTGAGGCGCTCTGTGGCGCGCTCCGTAGCGGCTTGCCACTAGCGGTTTGCCACCGGCACCCGCACTACACCGAAACCAAGGTGAAACCCGCAGGCAGCCTCACTTTACACTTTGCACTTTGCACTTGGTTTTGGCCAACACACGGGCAACGGGCATGGACGAGATGCTGGAACAGCGGCGCTTACTCATAGAGGGTGATGACGCCGCCGTGTACTCGATTGGCCATTCCAATCACTCGCTCGAGCGGCTGGTCGAGTTGCTGAAAGAGCACGGCGTAGAAGTCATCGCCGACGTGCGCTCGTCGCCGTGGTCGCGATACGTTCCGTGGTTTGGGCGCAGCGTGCTGGAGAAGGAGTTGCCCCGTCACGGGATACGCTACGTCTTTATGGGCGACCAACTGGGCGGGAAGCCGGAGGGTGACGAATTCGCCGATGCCGGCGATCGAGGCGAGCTGTACCGGCGCATCGCCGAGACGCCGGCGTTTCGCGCAGGAGTCGATCGGCTGGAGCGCGGCGCGGCACAGTTCCGGGTGGCGATGCTCTGCAGCGAGGAGAATCCGGCGGTGTGCCACCGACACCGCTTGGTGACGCCGGCGCTCCAGGAGCGAGGGATCGCCGTGAAGCATATTCGGGGCGATGGATCGGTCGAGCCGGCGCCTGAGCCGAACGAGAGAATGGCACAGCCTGCTCCAAAGGCGCAGCAACTCTCGCTGTTCTGAGGCCCACTGGTCACACTGGTCAGGGTGCCCGTCAAAGTTTTGCGCCCGATTGGGCGGCCGCGCGAGCGTGGGTGCTGGGGACGATGAAGCGGCCACGCCAGGGGTGGTCCGGTGCCCGGCGCCGTGAGCGGGGCGGCGCAGCGCCTGGGGGGCAGGACACGCCGCCCTCGGACGTGCGATCGTGGGGTGGCTGGGCGCGCGGGGCGGGCGCGGCGCAGGGCGGCGGGGATGACGG
>JACQGX010000197.1 GCA_016199265.1 Chloroflexota bacterium
GCATAGCGGTGACGTCCGATTCCTGCTCCTGGGCGGCCGCGCGACCGCCGCGGTCGAAGGAACCGATGTTCTTGCCCTCTCTTCAATCTGTATAGCACATGGCTTGACCGGCGACCGGAACGTGGCCATCACCGAGCCGAGCCAAACCGAGTCCGAAGTCGAAAGCCCACTGTCCAAAGCACGCCGCGCCAGGCCCTCGACCTTGGACTTTGGACTTTGGACTTGGCTCAGTCAGCGGTATTGTTTGTTCCGATCCAAGACCACCTGCACCTGAGCCGCCGCCGCGTTCAGCGCGTCCCGCGGCGCCTTCTCGCCGCTGATCGCCGCCGTGAATTCTTTTCCGAAGGCGTTCAGCACGTCCACCGTGCCGGGGATTGTCGGTACCCACTTTGCGCCGCGAACCAGCTCGTCCACGAACACCTTTCGCGCGGCGTCGCCCTGCTGGTACTCGGCACTGGTCGCCACCGCCTTGAGCACGGGAATGGTCGATACGCCCCGCACCCAGAGGAGTTGGGTGTCCTTGGTGACCAGAAACTCGCTCAACCGCCAGGCCGCGTCCGGCTGGCGGGCGGCGGCGGGGATGCTCAGCGCAAACCCACCGGCGTAGTTCATCGGCCGGCCGCCGGAGGGCAGCGGCAGCGGCCCAACGCCGATCTTCACATCCGGGACGTTTTGGTCGTACACCGCTTTGATGGACGAGGTATGGTACTGCATGCCCAGCCGGCCGATGGTGAACACGTCGCGGCCCGGGCCGGCCTGGAACCCGGTCGTCAGCGGCTGCACGGCTTTCAACCCGCCGACTTTGGTCACCTGCTTCACCATCCACTCCAGCGCACGCAGTCCCTCCGGCGAGTTGAAGGCCGGCTTGTTCTCGTCGGCACTCAGGAACTCGCCACCGGCCTGCCACAGGTACAGGAAGAAGGCGTAGAAGGTTGGCGGATTGCCCCAGGTGGGCACGAAGCCCACCCGTTCCAGGCTGCCGTCGGCTTGGCGCTTCAAAATACGGTCGGCGGCCGCCTCGACGGCATCCCAAGTCGCGGGCGGCCGGTCCGGGTCCAAGCCGGCGTCCATGAAGAGCGCCTTGTTCCAGTAGAAGGCCCGCACGTCGGTGGTGAAGGGGGTACCCCAGATGCTGCCCTTCCACGATACGTCCTTGATGAGATGGGGCCAGAAGTCCTCGGCCTTCCAGGACTTCGAGCGCTTGATCGAGGCATCCAGAGGGCCGATCATCTTGAGCGCGCCGAACGAGCGCGCCAAGTAGCGGTCGACGTACACGAGATCCGGCGGCGTGCCGGCAGCCACCGCCGCGGTGAACTTCGCGCGACTCGCGTCGGTGATGCCGACGCTCTGGGGCGTCATCTGCACGTCGAGTTGCCGGTCCGAGGCGTTCGCCGCCGCCACGACGGCATCTACCGCCGGATTGGCCGGCCCCCACCACTCGACTCGCTGCTTCTCTTTCGGCAGTTTCGGCTTGGTGTCGGCCTGCGGACCACACGCCGCGAGGAGCACGAGCGGCGCAGCCGCCGCCAGCCCGGTCCCGGTGCGCCGAGTGATTCTCGACGACCGACCGGTGGGTTCGACGAAGGTTGACCTATTCATGGATTCGACCTCCTGTGGGATCTTTCTGCAACTGCTGCCCGCGTAGGTTAGCCCACGCTGGCACAGGCGCGCTATCGTGCGAAGTGAGCGGGCAGCCAGTCCAGTAACCGGCCGCGCAGCGCTGACTCCGCCGCCGCGCCACCGGAAGTGCCGGCCGGGTTCTGCATCTCGTGTGGATCAGCGGCGAGGTCGAAGAACTGGCGCTCACCGCCGCCGGTGTAGTGCACGTACTTCCAGGGGCCCGCGCGTGCCATGTACGTCGGTGCCCCCATCTGGGTGATCTCGCTGAAGGCAAAGCCCTTACCCGGCGCCGTGTGCCGTGCCGGCTCACGCAGGAGCGGCGCCAGGCTTGCGCCCTCGAGCGCGCGGGAGCCGCCTGGGTCTGGCATCGGGATGGCGCACAGATCGAGGGCGGTGGGCACCAGGTCGGCGAGATCCACCGGCGCCGGGGAGCACGTCCCGGCCGCTTCCTGCCACGGACAGCGCACGATCAGCGGCACGCGGGCCGCGCCCTCGTAGTGCACGAACTTTTGGTAGAGCCCGTGCTCGCCGGCCATCTCGCCGTGGTCGCTGGTGTACATGACCAGCGTGCGCTCGGCCATCCCCAGCTCGTCGAGGGCGGCGAGCACGGCGCCGGCCGCCGCGTCCATCTGGGTGACGCAGGCGTAGTACGCCGCCAGCCAGCGCCGCTGCGCGGCCGGGCGGTCGGGGTGGCCCGGCCGCGGCAGCGGCCAGGTCTCGTGTGGCTGCCAGAAGCGCCGGCCCAACGCGCGTATCGGCGCCGGCAGCGCCGCGTCTTCTCCCGGCGGCACCGCCGGCTCGGGCGGCAGCGACAGCCGATCGGGGTCATACTGCGCCCGGTAGCGTGGCGCCGGCGCCCACGGCGCGTGCGGCTTCAGGAACGAGACCACCAGGCAGAACGGCTCGTCGCGGTAGGCGCGCAGAAAACGGATGGCCTCGCGCGCGGCGAACGCTTCCTGGTGGTCGGCCTCGTCGTCGAACACCTCCGGCAGGCCCGGCGAGAGCGGCGCATCCCGCCACGGGCTGCCACGCCCCTCCTGGAAGACGTCGATCCACGGGACGCCACAGCCGGAGTCGACGGCGCGCATGCCGCGGGTGAAGGTCTCGTAGCGCGGGCCCAGGTAATCGGCGTAGTGGCCGAAGTCGACGTAGTAGTCGAAGCCGTGTGTGTGCGGTGCGACCGGGTGGAACTTCCCGACGAATCCGGTGACGTAGCCGGCCGCCTGGAAGTGATGGCCCAGCGTGCGCTCGCGCACCGAGAGCGCCGGCAGCCCGGCCGCGGGCCGGCCACCGGCGCCTGCCACCGGGTACCGGATGGTCTGCAGCGTGTGCACGTAGCGCCCGGTGTAGAGGGTGAAGCGACCCGACACGCACACCGGGCGGGCCGTGTAGGCGGCGTCGAACCGTGTGCCCTGTGCCGCCAGCCGGTCCAGGTGCGGTGTGCGCACCTCGCCGTTGTCGTAGCACCCCAGCGCGCGGGCGGTGTGCTGGTCCGAAAGCAGCAGCAGAACGTTGGGCGGTCGAGCAGCGGTCATGCGGGTAGCCTGAAACCAGGAGGGTCACTCCTCTGGAAAGACGTTGTACTCCGGTGCGATCGACCAGTAGTCGGGGTCTGGGGGAGTGTGCGCCCGGTACCAGCCGGCGAGGAGCTGCCGGTCGGCCGCCCGGCGGCGCAGCGTCTCCTCGATCGCCGCGCCCGACCAGCCATCGAGCGCGGCCGCGAGCAACGCCTCACGGACGTCCGCGTGCCCGGGGTCTGCGCCGCGATCGTCGAGCTCGTGCGGGTCGTCCTCCAGGTTGAAGAGCTGCGGTGTGGCGTGTCCGTGGTGGACGGTCAGCTTCCAGGGGCCGCGGCGCACCAGGCGCGCCGGCGGCAGGCCCAGGCCGGGCACCACCTCGGCGTAGGCCTCCTGCGGCCCGTCGGGAACGTCGCCGCCGGAACGGTTGCTCAGCCAGGGGAGGAGGTTGTGTCCGGTGGCGTTGGGCAGCGCCGGCGCACCGCCGAGCGCGAGCAGCGTGGGGGCGACGTCGACGAGGCTGGCGACGGCGGACACCGTCCGGGCTGGCGCGAAGCGTCCCGGCCACGACCAGATCATCGGCACGCCAACCGAGCCTTCGTACAAGCTGCTCTTCCACCACATCCGGTGCTCGCCGGCCATCTCGCCGTGATCGCTGGTGTAGACGACGGCGGTGCGCTGCGCCAAGCCCGTGTCCTCGAGCGCGGCGAGCAGCCTGCCGACGTTGTGGTCGAGCAGGGTGACCAAGCCGTAGTACGCGGCCCGGGCACGGCGCACCTCCTCGTCGGTGCGCTCGTCGACGCCCCGCCGTTCGCGCCACAGCCGCATCGCCGGGTGCAGCCTCTCCAAGTAAGCGGCAGGCAGGCGGGGGACGTCGACCCGGTCGTAATACTCGTCGAAGAGCGGCTTGGGGCAGATGTAGGGGCAGTGGGGCAAGACGTAGCCCACCACGAGGCAGAACGGCTGTCGTTCGGCCGGTTGGGCGCGCGCGTGAAGGTAGTGCAGCGCCGCTTGTGTGACCTCGGCGTCGTACGCCTGGTACGACGTGCGGCCCGGCCCGCTGATCTCCACCGACCCGCGGCCCTGCTGCGCGGTGGAGAGCGGCACGTGGCCGAAATTGGGACCGGGTCCGCCGAAGTAGCTGCTGGTCACGTCGCCGACCATGCGCCGGTGGAAGCCGTGGCGTTGATCCGGCCCCATGAAGTGCATCCGGCCACAGAGCGCGGTGTCGTATCCGGCGGCGCCGAGCGCGTGCGCAAACGCCGGCACGTCCGACCCCAACACGCAGCTATTGGTCCACACGCGGAGCGCAGACGGCTGCTGGCCGGTGAGGCACGACATCCGCGACGGCACGCACAGCGGCGCCTGGCAGTAGGTGGCACTGAACCGGACGCCCCGAGCAGCCAGGCCGTCGAGGTGCGGAGTGCGCACCACCGGATCGCCGGCACAGCCCAGCACGTGCGGGCTGTGCTGGTCCGACATGACGACGAGGAGATCGAGGCGCTCGGGCACTCGCTCGGCCATCAGAGATAGGCCTCGTTCTGCTTTAGGATTTGCTCCACCTTGATCGTGGCGTTCTGGATGGCGTCGCGCGGGGCGCTCTGGCCGCGAATGGCGGGAGTGATTGTCTCGTTGAGCGCGAAGAAGATGTCCTGGATACCGGCGACGATGGGTACCCAGCGGCTGTGCTGCTGCTCGTCGGCAAAGAACTTGAAGAGGGGGTGGAGCGAGAGGTACTCTTTGCTCTGCGCCGCCGACTTGCGCGGCGGCATCAGCGCCCCGGCGACGTTGAACTGGATCAGTCGCGACGGCTCTTCGAGAAACTCGATCACCTGCCAGGCGGCGTCGGGCTGCTTGGAGCCGACGAAAAGCGCCAGGTTGGGACCGGCGGCGTAGTTGACCCGCTTGCCGTTCGGCGGCAGGGGAAAGGGCGCCACGCCATACTGCAACGCCGACACCCGGTCGTAGTTCGTCAGCACGGCCTGCTGATGCATGATCGTGCTCACGCGGCCGGACGAGAACATGTCGGTGCCCTGTGGGAGCGGCGTGCCGCTGGTCAGCGCCTCGACGGCCGGCCAGCCGCCGGCACGCTGCATCTGGTTGGCCATTGTCTCGAGGGCCTGGGTACCCAGCCGGGCGAGGTCGGGCGAAACTTTCTTGTTGTCGGGCGCCAGCAGGTCGCCGCCCAGTTGCCAGAGGTAGATGAACCAGGTGAGGTAGGTACCGGGGTTGCCGGACCCGGGAACGTAGCCGATGCGCGACGGCTGCCCGTCCGGGCCACGTTTCGCCAGCCGGCTCATCGCCGTCTGCAGATCGGTCCACGTCGCCGGCGGCTTGTCGACGCTCAACCCTGCCTCCTGGAAGTGCGTCTTGTTGTAGAAGAGACCGCGCGTGCCGGAGACGTAGGGAATGCCGTAGAGCTCACCACGCCACCGAGACTCGGTGATGAAGCGAGGATAGAAGTCGGAGAGCGGCACCGTGCGCGTCGATCGGGAGGCATACTTGTCGATCGCGGCAATGACCTTGTGCGCCGCAAATTGAGCCGTGAGCCAGCGGCCCAGATAGAACACATCCGGTCCGGTGCCCGAGGCGAGTACGGCGATCGCTTTGGTGACGTCCGTCCCGGTGGTGGACACCGGCTCCAGTTCGACGCGGAGCCGGGGGTTCTGCTGCGCGAGGTCGGCCAGTTGCTTGGCCAGCGTTGCCCCCGGCTCGGCGGCCGGCGGCGGCCCCCATAGCTTCAGGTCCAACGGCGGCCCACTCGCGCTTCCGGCGGTTCCGGCGCCGCTGGCCCCCGGCGCAGTCCCCGGCGCCTGGCCGCCGGCTTCGCGGCCGGTACAGGCGGCCAGCAAGGCCGCCCCGCCACCGCTCGCCGACGCCAGCACCCGGCGCCGAACGTACCGCGGCCCTTCGCTTGGAACTTGGCGATAGTGGCGATTACGGACTGAACGGTACACCGCTTGACCCTCCTTTTCCGTCAGCACCACGCTCGCCGCCGCGTGCGCCAGTCGCAACACGGCAGCGGCGCACACACAGCGGCCGGTTACTCGTCGGCCGCGAGGCTGACCTGTATGGTTGCGATTTCGTACGGGCGTAGTTCGACGACGACGCGGTCGCCGTCGACGGACAACGGCTCGGGATCGTCGCCGACGAGGTTGGTGCGCTCGGCTCGGAGCACGGGCCGGCAGAAACGCAGCGACGCCGATCCGCCCTTTCCCTCTACCTCGACCAGTCGAACGGCGTAGGTACCCGGCGGCGTTTCGGGCTCGGGCTGGTGAATCGTGCCCACGGTGGCGTGCGCGCCGTCGAGCGTGCAAAAGCTGAGACGTTGTGGGAGCGTGTCCCTGCCGGGCAGCGGCGCCAGCGGCCGCGCCGTGGCCAGCCGGCCGGCGAGCAGCGGGAAGTGGAACTCCCAGCCCATCCGCCAACTGTGGCTGTCGCGCCAGGTGCCCTGGTGTGCCTGCAGCGCAAACTGGAACGTGTGGCGGCCCTCGAGCGTGTACCAGAGGAAGGGCGTACCGCAGGAGTAGGCCGTGCGCAACAGCAGCGGCGACAGCCCGGTGCCGTGCCCCTCCACGCCGACGTGCAGCGTGTGCGCGCAGAGCCGGCTGGACCAGGTGACGCCCCAGCCAGCTTGTCCTGAGCCTGCCGAAGAGCCTGCCCTGAGCCTGCCCTGAGCCTGCCGAAGGGGATCGCCGGCGGAGAGGTCCACCCATTTCTGGACAAAGCGCGTCCCCTCCCCGCGGTAGCTGTTGGGCATCTCGTCGCGGCCGTGGACAACGGAGCCGTAGGGCGTCTCGTACGTGGTCGTGGCCCGCGGCACGGCGAGCGGGTAGGCCGCCCGCACCAGCGCGTTCTTCTTCCCTTTCCAGTCCAGCGCCAGCGTGAGCTCGGCGCGGGGGAGGTGCTCGTAGAGGGTGAGCGTGTGCTCGACGGGGCAGTCCAGGACCTGGCCCGCGAGCACGACCTGCGTGCGCACCGGCCCGCGCTCGATCCGCACGACGTGCGCCGGGTGCGCGGCGCTCGTCCACTCCCGACCGGTGAAGTTGGGCGGCACCGGCCGCTCCACGAACCCTGCCGGTCTGTCAATCTCCGGTGCCACCTTGCGCGTCTGCTCGATGGGGCCGTCTTCGAGGTCCACCAGCAAGTCTTCCAGCACCACCACCTCGCCGAAACGGTGCGGCCCGGTCCCTGCTGGACCGGCCACGCCAGATCCGACCAATTCGCGTCCCGTGCCACGCTCGGCGAGACCGACCAGCCGCCCACCCGTGATCTGCGCCCGGTACGTCGCGGTCTCTACCGTCAGGTCGTTCTGCACCGGCAGCGTTTCGGTCGCGCCGGCCAGCCCGGCCGGAACCGGTAGCGCCTCCAGATAGTAGGTACCGTAGCCGCAGGCCGGCACGTCGCGGGCGACGAACAGCACGTCGGCGGACGCACGCTGCGCGCCATAGAGCGCCGGGCGGTCGCGCCCGGCCTCCTCGGTGGAGAGCACCTGGCTTGGTACCTCTTGCCCCGTATCGTCCACTACCCGTACGGCACCGACAGTGGCCGTGCCGAACTCCATGCGCGTCTGCACCACGTCGGTGCGTGGCCAGGCCAGCGGATTGGCGACCACGACCGGCACGCCGCGCGCCGTGCGAATGGCAGGGAAGGTCCACCCCGCGCGACGCGCGGCGGGATCGCGGCTCCAGGCGCCCTCCTGGTCGGGGTAACGGATGTGGGTCGCGAACGAGGCGAGGCACTCCTCGACCACCTCCCGTCCCACCGTTCCCGCCCACTGCGCCCGCGCCTCGCGGCTGGCCCGGTTCAGTTCCCCGTGCCGGCCGCCCACGTTGTGGTCCTGCGGGTAGAAAAGCCCCTCCCAGGCGGGCGCGAGCTGATCGTGGGGATAGCGACCCAGCCCCAGCAGGTCTCGCAGGCTGGAAAATGTCTCGGCCGCCGCCAGATGGTGCTCCGCAACCCGCGCGGCCTTGTAGGTATCGGGCTCCCAAGCCGGCAGCGAGTAAAAGCCGTAGGGCGCCTCGCCCTGATACGCCGGCAGCGGTGGGCCAGCGGCGGCGACGGCGTCGAAAAACTGGGTCAGCGTGGCGATCCGGAACCGGGCGACGCCCTCGCGCGTGAGCGCGGCGGCGGCCTCCACTACCGCCGGCTCCAGCATCACGAGATCAGCCTGGCCGGTCATCAGCAGCAAGTCGGTGGTCGCCGGCCAGGTGCCGGAGGACTCGAGCGCCCGCAACTGGCCGGCGATGCGCTGCGCCGCCTCCGGGCGCAGCAGCGTGAAGGCCCAGCCGTAACTCCCCGTGGTGTGGTGGGCGGCCAGCACCCGCGAGCCGTCGGGCGCCTGCCACCAGTGCAGCCCGTGGGGCGGCCGAAACCGGGAATAGGCCAGGTACCGGACGCCGCTCTTGGCCAGAATCTGGGGGAGCTGGATGGTGTGGCCGGGCAGATCGGAGTGCTGCGCCGTGGGCAGCGTGCGGCCCAGTTCCCGCCGCGCCCAGCGCTGGGCATTGGCCACCACCCGCAGCGTCGTCTCGCCGTCCAGGATCTGCTCCATCGCGCCGGTCATCGTCGAGCAGACCTCGATCTTGCCCTCGTCCAAAAGGCGCAGCACGCGCTCCCGGTAGTCCGGGTACAGGCGCAGGAAGTACTTGAGAAACAGCGCGTACTCGACGGTGAATCGGTAGTCGGGATGCGGACCGGTGATCTCGTCGATCACGCGCCGGAGCAGGTCGGCGCCGTAGGCCAACGTCTCGGCGATGCTGGCGCACCAGCCCAGGTCGAAGTGTGCGCCGGGAACGACGTAGACCTCCCAGGCACGCTCAGGCTTTAATACCGCCGCCTCGCCGTTCGGGGCCGTCGAGGCCGAGTTCGATAAAAGCGCCATCGCTGTGCGCTCCTTCCCTCTCCCGCTACTCGCCATCGCGGATGGCCGTCGATGGCCGTGTACGGCGCAGTGTTTGTGTCAGTACATGGCATGTTAGCACCGCTGCACAATGCAGTCAATGGGCCAAGCTCCAGTTCCAAGGGATCATTTGTTCCAGACGGTGGTCCAAGCACGCTGATGCCGCGCGTCGTCCAAGCCGATGGCTTCGGCCAGCTTCCCGACCGTCAACCGGCGGCCGAGCACGGCCAGGCGCTTGAGCAGGGC
>JACQGX010000198.1 GCA_016199265.1 Chloroflexota bacterium
ACCATCCCGGCGTCGGCGGGATCGCGCGCGACGTCGACAAATCCGAGCGAAGCCAGCGGGCCGGCCAGGATTGCCGCCAGCAATCGGCCACAGACGCGCATCCAGTCTTCGCGCACCGCCAGATCGAGCCGCTTGCCCGGCCGCCGGCGGTCGAGGAACCACCACGATGCCTGGTTGGCGTTGGGCACCTGGCCCAAGAGCGCTGGTACCATCCGCCACGCCAGGTCGAGCAGCGCATCGAACCGGTACCACCGGCAGGGCGCGAGACGGCCGATCAAGCGCGTGAGCACGCCCCGTGCGGGGCCCGCCAGCGGCAGACTCGCCTGCCCCAGGTCCCACGTCGTGGGCAGGACGTAGAGATCGAGCGGGGAGTCGTCGCCGGCGACCCTGGTCAACTCGAGCGAATCTGGCATCTGGTACCACGCATGGGTCAGGGCCGAGAGCCGCGCATTCGGGGAGAGCGCGAGCAACTGGTGCAGGCGATCTTCGTGCACGAACAGCGCGCCGGCCGCGCCGCCCGCCTGGGACGCCGAGGGTGAGCAGCGCCTGGACGGCGAAGGCGATCTCGCGTGCCGGCCGGCCGGTCTGCCCGGCGAGGCGCTTGAGGTCTTCGGCCGCGACGAACGGTGGTCGCTGTACCAAACGCAGCGCGTGCCGCCGATAATAGAGCTGCTGCGGCTGCGCCAGCGCATCGAGGTGCGCCGGATCGAGCTGCCAGCCTGCCGGTGCAAACGCCAGCAGGCGCCGCTCCTGCTCGGGAACATCGCGCCACCGCAGCCGACCGCCGGCCATGTCGTGCGCCACGGCGATCAGCACCTCGCCGAACCCGAGCCGCGGCACGCCGAGCCGCGAGGCGTAGACTCGTACCGCCCGTCGCACGTCCTCCGAGGCGCTCTCGCCCTTGGACGTGGCGGCGGCCGCCCCTGCGCCCCCGTCGCCGGAGTCGACCGGCCGCACGAGATCGTCGCGTGCGGGTAGGCGCGCGGCGACCGGCCACGGTAGCCGGTAGACGTTGGGCGCGTTGGCGTAGGGCGGCCGCCCGAGCAGCAAGAGCCCGCTATCGAGCAGCGCAGCGAACGACGGCTGCCGCTGCTTCCCACCGAGCGCATGGTAGGCCGCGGCAATTGCCTCGGCGGGGAGGGCGCTCCTGCCGCCCATGAGGAAGATCGCCTCGAGTAGCGGCCGCTGGTCGTGGTCGAGCGTGGCGAGCGCCGCGTCGATGCGCGCCGGTTCGGAGAGGGCGCTGGCGACGTGCTGCACCAACTCGGCCTTGGATCGTCCTCCCGGGTTGAGCCCGCGCATGCCGGCGATATGGCGCAGCCGCGACGTCGTCTCGTGCTCGAACGCCGCCGCGAAGTCGTCGGCCGGCGCCGCCGGCGGCGCTTCGTCGAGCAACGCGAGCAGCGGCGCTTGGTCCGCCACCAATCCGCCGGTCTTGTCGTCGCCGGACGCGACACTCGACGCGGTCTTGAAGGACGACGGGAGACGTATCCACTGGAGCAGCAGCGCCCCGACGTGCCGGCAAAACCCCGGTAGGCCGCACGTGCAGCGCGACGTCGGCCGGTTGCCCCGCGTGCCGACTACCGGAAGATCGACGCGGTGCCACGTGCCGCGTACCGCCGCCCGCAGCGTGTTGGGGTTGACGAGTGGCTCGACGACATGGCCGCCTTTCTGCAGCGCGTCGGCGCGTGCGTAGGTCGGGTCGCCGCAGAGGCGCCGGACGTCGCCCTCGTCGACGCCAACGGAGAACGCGGCCGGCCACTGACCCATAGATATGTTCGCTCTCTCGTCGTGATGAAGTTGTGGTCAAGTCGTGATCACGTCGTGATCAAGTTGTGCGCGGTGGGATCACCACCTGATCACCACCTGATCACCGCTACGCCCGCGCCGGTGCCGGCGCGGGCAGCGCCCGTCGATCGGCCCGCCCGTTGCTGCCGGGTGCGGCGCTCACCCGCGCCTCGAGCGCCAGCGTCGCCGGCCGGAACGCTGCCACCTCGTCCTCGTACAGAATGTCGTAGCGGTAGCCCTGTTCGGTGAGGAACATCTGGCGATTTGCGGCGAACTCCTGGTCGCGCGTGTCCCGCGTCACGATCGTGTAGAAGTGCGCCAGTAGCCCGTTGCGCTTCGGCCGCAAGATGCGCCCGAGGCGCTGCGCCTCTTCTTGTCGCGAGCCGAACGTCCCCGAAATCTGGATCGCGACGTTGGCGTCGGGCAGGTCGATCGAGAAGTTGGCCACCTTCGAGACGACGAGCAGCCGGATCTCGCCCTCGCGAAACGCTTCGTAGAGTTTCTGGCGTTCGACCGTCGGCGTCTTGCCGGTGATCAGCGGCGCCTGATACCGCCGCGCGACGCCCTCGAGCTGGTCGAGGTACTGGCCGATGATCAACACCTGATCCTCGGCGTGTTTCTTTGCCAGCTCGTCGAGCACCGCCAGCTTGTCTGGGTTCTCGGCGGCCACGCGGTACTTCTCCCGCTCGTCGGCGATGGCGTACTCCATGCGCCGCTCGGCCGCCATGCGCACCCGCACCTCGTGGCACTCGGCGGTGGCGATCCAGCCCTGCCGCTCGAGGTCCTTCCACGGCACGTCGTACTTCTTGGGGCCGATCAGCGAGAACACGTCGGTTTCGCGTCCGTCCTCACGCACCAGCGTTGCCGTCAACCCCAAGCGGCGCTTCGCCTGGATCTCGGCGGTGATGCGGAAGACCGGCGCCGGGAGCAGATGCACCTCGTCGTAGATGATGAGTCCCCAGTCGCGCTCGTTGAAGAGCGCGAAGTGCGGGAACTCCTCGCTGCGCCGCGGCCGGTACGTGAGCACCTGGTACGTCGTCACCGTGATCGGCCGAATCTCCTTGCGCTCGCCGCTGTACTCGCCGATCAGGTCGGGCGTGACGTGCGTCTTGTCGAGGATCTCGTCGATCCACTGACGCGCCGCGACGATCGAGGGCGTGAGAACGAGCGTGTTCGCCGAGACGGCGGCCATCGTCGCCAGGCCGACAACCGTCTTTCCGGCGCCGCACGGCAGAACGATCACGCCGCTGCCGCCACGCGCCGTGCCGGAAGCGTAAAACACGTCGGCGGCCCCGCGCTGGTAGTCGCGCAGGCGCAACGGCTCGCCTTCGGACGCCGTGATTTCCCGCAACTGGATCTCGAGCGGCGCCCCGTCGACGTAGCCAGCCAAGTCCTCGGCTGGGTAGCCGAACTGGACGAGCGCGTGCTTCACGTGGCCGCGCTGCGCCGGATCGACGAGCAGGCTGCCGTCGGGCCGGCGACCACGGATGAACGGCGCCAACCGGCGGTGGTGCGCGATCTCTACCAGGAGCGCGGCGTCGTCGGAGCGCAGCACAAGCCGGTCGCCGTCTTTCACCAGCTTGACGCGGCCGTAGCGGGAGACGTACTCAACGACGTCGGTCAGCACGTTGCCGGGGACGTCGTATTTGCTGTAGCGCTCGAGCGTGTCGACGATCGCCTCGGCGGCCAGGCCGGCGGCCGCCGCGTTCCACAGCGAAAGCGGCGTGATTCGGTAGGTGTGGATGTGCTCGGGGCTCTTCTCCAGCTCGGCGAAGCGCGCCAGCGCATCGCGCGCGGTCTCGTACTCGGGGTTATTGACCTCGAGCAAAATGCTCTTGTCGCTTTGGACGACCAGCGGATTCTCAGGGTTGTAAGGCATGTGCCTCTATACCGTAACAGGTATGGCGGCGTCGTACCGGCGGTCGCGGCGGCCGGCGTAGATGGGCGTGCGCCAGAAGGCATAGCCGGGGTACCGGCCGCGCACGACCTGATGGAACAGGCGCTCGAGGCGCTCGGTGATCGGGCCGACACCGCCGTTGCCAATGCTGTAGTGATCGACCGACGCGACCGGTGTGACTTCGGCGCCCGTGCCGCAATAGAAGACCTCGTCGGCGACGTAGAGCTCGGTACGATCGATCTCGCGCTCCTGCGTCGGAACGCCGAGCTCCTCCCGGCACAGACGCAGGATGGCGGTGCGGGTGATGCTCTCGAGCACGCCACTGGTCAGGCTCGGCGTGATCGCCATCCCATCGCGCACGATAAAGACGCACGAGGCCGGGCCTTCGGTCACCTTTCCCTGGCTGTTGAGCAGGATGGGTTGGTCGTAGCCGTCGAGCGTCGCCTCCAGGAGCGCCATGCGGCTGTTCTGGTAATTCGAGATGCACTTGACGCGCGGCGAGAGCTGGTTGTCGCCGACGCGCGTCCACGAGCTGACGCACGCGCGGATCGCCTTGCCGGTGCCGAGGATCGACGTAAACGGCGCGGTGGTGATCACGATCCCGGTGCGGCTGTCTTCCAGGTGGCCAAACCAGGTGGCATCGGCGTGCCAGGCCAGCGGACGGACGTACGTGTCCCCGCGACACTCGTTGGCCCGCAGCAGCTCGCACGACGCCTCGACCAGTTGTTCCGGCGTGAACTGCGGCCGCATCCGCTGCAGGCGCATCGACATCGCGAAGCGCGCGTAGTGCTCGGCAAACTGCCAGCCGTAGAGTTCGCCCTCGGCGTCGTTCCAGTACGCCTTGATTCCCTCGAAGACCGCTCCCATCGTCGACCAGCCGAGCGTGCTGGCGTGGACGGTGGCCTGTTCCCACGGGACCACTTCGCCGTCCATCCAGAGATAGCGTGGGTGCTGGGGCGGCCGGTTGGGACGAACCGAATCCACCGTGTTGCCAGAACTGCCAGAAACCATGTGTCAACTCCTTTACGTGCGCCGGCCACTCCGGCGGTGAACGATTGCCGAAGCGTAAGGTACCGTAGCCGCATCGTAGCGCGCGGGTTCGCCAGTTGGCGAGTCTTTCCCTATAATCGGGGCGGCATCAACTTCAAGGCAAGTGGTGACGGTGCCACGCTGCCTGAGATCATGTGCACCGGCGGCGCCGGCCGAAGTATGCGGCGCCGGCCAAAAGCATGCACAACGCAGTAAGCGGTTGGGTGCAAGGGAGGACGCGGGGTGACGGCCAAAGACGTGAAAGACCTGGCGGAGACGCGGCGGGCGTATTACGCCGCGAACCGGGAGCGCATTTTGACGAACCGCCGGGAGCATTACCGCAAGAATCGCGAGAAGCTCCTGGAATATTCGCGCGAGTACTACCAGGATAACAAGGATAAGATCCGCGCCAAGAGCAAACGCTGGTACGACGAGAATCGAGAGCGCAAGAGCGAGTACTGGAAGCAGTACTACCGGGCGCACCGCGAGGCGGTGCTGGCGCGCAACCGCCAGCGCTATCTGCAGCGAAAGGGCTGTCCGGCGGCCGCGGCCGCCGACACGGTAGACGAGACCACCAACGGCAATGTCCCCGGCGCCGGCGGTACGAGCGGCGCCGGGGACCAGAACGGCGGCGCTACCGGCAGCGCCAGCGTCAATTGATCGATGTCGCCATGGACGTAATCGTACAGGCCGCTCGGCTGGCCGACGCCGCAGCCGATGCCGTCGTGCTCAACCTCTTTGAAGGCGTCAAGCAGCCGGGCGGTGCGACCGGCGCGGTCGACGCCGCCCTGGGCGGCGCGATCTCTCGTCTGATCGACACCGGCGACTTCACCGGCAAACTCAACCAAACGGCGGTGCTCTATCCCGCTGCACCCGCTACACCCGCTGCCCCCGTCGGGCGCAGCGCAGAAGGAGGCGTCGCGGCGCAACGAGTCGTCCTCGTCGGTCTCGGCACGCACGAGGAGTTCACCACGGATCGCGTGCGCCAGGTAGCGGCGACGGCCGCCCGCAAGGCGCGCGACCTCGGGGCGCGCTCGCTGGCCACGATTGTGCACGGCGCCGGCATCGGTGGACTGGCGCCCCGCGAGGCCGCGCAGGCGCTCGTCGAGGGCAGTCTGCTCGGCCTGTATCGCTTCGACCGCCTACGCAGCTCCCCAGATGACGACGACGCGGCCAAACGGCTCGAGCGGCTCACCATCGTCGAGCTGGATACCCAGAAAGTCCCCGAGATCGAAGCCGGCGTGACGCGAGGACGTATCCTCGCCGAGAGCACGACGTTTGCCCGCGACCTCAGCACCGAGCCGGCAAATCGTCTGACGCCGCGCGCGCTGGCCGAAGCGGCACGAACGGTGGCCTCGGAAGTAGGATTGCGCTGCGAGGTGCTTGAGCCACCGCAAATTGCCGCACTCGAGATGGGCGCGTTCATGGGTGTGGCGCAGGGTTCCGACGAACCGGCGCAGTTCATCATCCTCGAGCACGCCCCCGAAGGCACCGACGATCAGCCGCCCGTCGTGCTGTGCGGCAAGGCCGTCACGTTCGACACCGGCGGCATCTCGATCAAGCCCCACGAGGGCATGTGGCAGATGAAGGACGACATGGCCGGCGGCGCGGCCGTGCTCGGCGCGATGCGCGCGCTGGCGCTCTTACACGTACCGCGCCGCACGATCGGTCTCATCCCGGCGACCGAAAACATGCCCAGCGGGCACGCCATCCGGCCGGGCGACGTGCTGCGGGCGATGGACGGCCAGACGATCGAGATCATCAGCACCGACGCCGAGGGCCGGCTCATCCTGGCCGACGCGCTGGCCTTCGCGCACCGCTACCGGCCGGCCGCGCTGGTCGACGTCGCGACGCTGACCGGCGCCGTCGTCACCGCGCTCGGGCACGGTGTGGCCGGCGTGATGGGCAACGACGAGGACGTCGTCGATCGGCTCAGAACCGCCGCCCGCCAGACGGGAGAGAAGGTCTGGGAGCTCCCGCTGTGGGACGACGCGTACAAGCGCATCATCAAGAGCGACATCGCCGACATGAAGAACAGCGGCGGCCGGCCGGCCGGCGCCATCGCCGGCGGCATGCTCCTCAAGCGCTTCGCCAAAGACGTGCCTTGGGCACACGTCGACATCGCCGGCGTCTCCTGGGCCGACCACGACTCGCCGTACACCCCCAAGGGTGCCACCGGCTTCGGCGTGCGCCTCCTCGCCGCATTCGTCGCCTCGTACACCGGGCAACCATAGTCAGGAGGAGCATCAATGGCCCAAAGCAAGCAGGCCAAGCCCGCCGAGGCGGCGGCGATGAACGCCGTCTACGAGAAGCTCTCCAATCTCATGGGAACGTTGCGCGACGCGCAGATCAGAATCCATCACCCGGAGCTGCTGGCCGTTGTCAACGACCTCATCGACCGCCAGCTCGAATCCGACGAGCTGCTGCGCCGCGCCATCCTCGAACACACCGGCCGGCCGGTACAGGACCCGTATTGAGCCGGCGCCATCGAGCCGCGTCATAGCTTTGATCCGGTATCTGAAATTGGTTGTAGCGGCGTATCGAAATACGCCCAGGGACCGCGGCCGAAGAACGCGCGCCCCACGTTCCCGAACATCCACTTTGCGCCAACACCATGCCGAAACTACGGTGGAACCCGCAGGCCTCCTCACTTTGCACTTGCTTTAGCCAGCGCCTCGTGAGCCCGCGCCGCGCTGGCGTACCTCCTCGAGCGACGGAACGGAGCCATCCTGCTGGAAACGCTCGAGATCGCCGCGCAGGCCGGCCGGGAGCGGGTAGGCCTCGTCGAGCGGAAACCCGGCCGCCAGCAGCCGCTGGCAAAAGGCGTCCTCCACGTTCGTCGCCTCGCCGCGGACAGCCACGTCCTCGGCCAGCGAGGCCGGAACCACCACGACCGAGTCGGTATCGGCCAGCAGCCAGTCGCCGGGCTGGACAAGCACGCCGCCGCACTGCACCGCGACGTCGGTCTCCCACGGCAGCAGCGTCGCCCCGCTCGGGTCCGGGTGCGTGCCGCGGGCGAAGACCGGTAGGCCCACCGCCGTCAGCCCCACGACGTCCCGCACGACGCCGTCGGCGATGACGCCGGCCGCGCCGCGGTACTTGGCGCGCGCGGCGAGCATGTCGCCCAGTATCGCACCCTCCGAGAAGCCGCCGGCGTCGATCACCACCACTTCGGCGCGGCCGATCTCGTCGATCAGCGCGCGGTTGACGGCGCCCCGCGGCGGACGCTTCACGTCCTCGCGCCCGGGAAGGAAGCGCACCGTGCGGGCGCGACCGGCCAGCGCGCCGTCGGGTGGTACGATGGCTCGCAAGCCGCGGGCGACGACCCGAGTGACGCCCAGCTCTCGCAGGATAACCTTGGCGGTCGACGTCGGCACCCGGCTCAGGCGCGCCGCCAGCGCCTCGACGTTCGGCGTGTTTCCGTTACTCATGTTGCGCGACTACGATACCAACTCGCAGGCCGCCACCGCCGCCAAGTGCGGGGCGCACGCAATTGTTCCGGATGCGGGGAGGCCGAGTAGGGGCGTATGGCCATAATCATCTGCTCCAACTAATTGCCGGAATCGGGTAGCCTAGTGCTTCGTTCCTCAATCAACCCTGCGATAACCCGGCTC
>JACQGX010000199.1 GCA_016199265.1 Chloroflexota bacterium
CGATACGCATCCGGTGACGGTCGTACGTGCGGCCGGTGTTCCGGGACACGAGCACGTCGAGCATCGTGCGCTGTACGAGATCGATCGCGACGAATCGGTGGATCACCTGACGTCGGTTTGGGTGCCGCCGCTGGCGCCGCTCGAGGCGCTCCACGAACCGCAAACGCTGGTCGAGATCATGGCGCGCCTGCGTGCCCCGGACGGCTGTCCATGGGACCGCGAGCAGACACACGAGAGCCTGCGGCGCTACTTGCTCGAGGAGACGTACGAGGCGCTCGAGGCGGTCGACGCTGGCGACGTCGCGGCGCTCGAAGAGGAATTGGGTGACCTGCTGCTGCAGATCGTGTTCCACGCACAGATCGCCGGCGAGTCGGGCAGCTTCGACTTCGGCGACGTCGTGGCCGGCATCGCCGCCAAGCTGATCCGCCGGCACCCGCACGTTTTCGGCGACGAAAGCGCGCACGACGCCGATGCCGTCCTGCGCAATTGGGAGGCGCTCAAGCGGGCCGAGCGCGAAGGCAAAGCGCAGCCGGAGCGCTCGATGCTCGACGGCGTACCCCAGGCGATGCCGGCGCTGGCATACGCGCAGGCAGTCCAGGCCCGCGCCGCGCGCGTTGGCTTTGACTGGCCCGACGTCGCCGGCGTGCTCGACAAGGTCGCCGAAGAGGCGCGCGAACTTGCCACCGCAGCGTCGGCCGCCGAGCGGTTCGAAGAGTTCGGCGACCTGCTCTTCGTCCTCGCCCGTCTCGCCTCCTGGCTGGGTGTGGACGCCGAAGACGCGCTGCGCGCGGCGAACCAGAAGTTCCGCACCCGCTTCGCCGCCATGGAAACCACCGCCCGCGCCGAAGGCAAGGCGCTCGAGCAGTACGATGCGGCTGGGCTGGATCGGCTGTGGAACGCGGCGAAGGCAGTTCGCGGTAGGCAGTTCGCGGTAGGCAGTAGGCGATGGTCGGTGGTCGGCTGCTCCTAGTGGGGTGGCGAGGGGACTGCCTACTGCCTACTGCCTACTGCCTACTGCCTACTGGCCACTGATGCTATACTCGCTTCCTGGTAGCAATGATGACGAACATCGCTTCGCAGCCCGCTCAGCCACCGCAGTCTACACTGTCCGGCGACGATATCAAGGCGATCGCCGACAAGATCATTGTCAATGTCGAGCGCGTGATTGTCGGCAAGCACGAGGAAGTCGAGCTCGCCCTCGTCGCCGTGCTCTGCCACGGGCACCTTCTGATCGAGGACGTGCCCGGTGTTGGCAAGACGATGCTCGCCAAGTCGCTGGCTAAGAGCGTCGGCTGCACGTTCAAGCGCATCCAGTTCACGCCCGACCTGCTGCCGTCCGACGTCACCGGCGTCACGATCTATAACCAGAAGAGCGGCGAATTTCAGTTCCGCTCCGGCCCGGTGATGTCGCAGATCGTGCTCGCCGACGAGATCAATCGCGCGACGCCCAAGACGCAGTCGGCGCTGCTCGAGGCGATGGAGGAGCGGCAGGTCACCGTCGACGGCCACACGTATATGCTGCCGACGCCATTTCTTGTGATGGCGACGCAGAATCCGATCGAGTACGAAGGCACCTTCCCCCTGCCCGAGGCGCAACTCGATCGTTTCATGATGCGCATCAGCCTTGGGTATCCGTCGCGCGGCGACGAGTTGACAATCCTGTCGTCACAGCAGCTTTCGCACCCGATCGACGACATCGGCCAGGTGATCTCGGCCGAGGAGGTGGTCGATCTCCAGCGAGCTATCAGGAACGTCTACGTCGACCGGCTGGTGATGGAGTACATTGTCGACGTGGCGACGGCGACGCGCGAACACCAGGAGGTCTACCTCGGCGCGTCACCGCGCGGTTCACAGGCGCTCTATCGCGCGGTGCAGGCGCGCGCCGCGCTGCACGGCCGCGACTATGCTATTCCGGACGACGTCAAGGCGCTCGCGCCGGCAACGCTCGCGCATCGCCTCATCGTCTCCCCCGCGGCGCGCATCCGCAACATCGACACGCGCCAGGTGATCCGCGAGATCCTGGATAGCGTGCCGGTGCCCGGGGCACGCGCCGGCGGCCGGCGATAGTTCCGAGTTCCGAGTTCCGAGTTGGGGGGTGGGGAACTAGGAACCAGGAACTCGGAACTACTCCTCAGCGCTGGCGCGGCGCTCTGACCGTTCCTCGAGGTAATCGTCGGAGTAGAAGCCGGTCTGCTTGCCCTGATACACGGTGACGAGCAGGTCCTCACGTGGGATCTCAGCGGAGAGAACGAGCGATTCGTCGATCCGTTCGATCAGGTCGAGCACCTGCTCTTCGGGCATCGGCACCTCTACTATCAGCGTGGCGTAGACGCTGCCTTGCGTGAAGTGCAGGTCGATGTGGCCGAGGCGCTTCTCGCCGGCCAGGATGTGGTACCCCTCGGAGTGGGCCGTGCGGTACTGCCGTTCAAAGATGACGCGTGGTGTGCTGTCCATTTGCTGTGCCTTGTGGTCAGGTGGTGATCAAGTGGTGATCCCGCCGACGACAACTTGATCACGACCTGATCACCACTTGATCACCACGTTACGTGGGTTATACACCCTCCAGCGAGAAGTCGAGGCCTAGATCGAGCGAAGGGGCAGAATGCGTCAGCGCGCCGACCGAGATCAGGTCGACGCCGGTTTCGGCCACCTCCCGGACGTTGGCCAGCGTGATGCCGCCCGACGCCTCGGCGATGGCGCGGCCGGCGATGAGCTCGACGGCGCGGCGGAGCTGATCGGGGGGCATGTTATCGAGCAGGATGGCGTCGGCGCCGGCTTCGACGGCCTCGCGCACCTGATCGAGGTCATCGCACTCCACCTCGATGCGGAGGCTATGCGGCACGGCGCGGCGGGCGGCCAGGATGGCGCCGCCGACGCCGTCTGGTGAGGCCGAGATGTGGTTATCTTTGATCAAGACGCCGTCGAACAGTCCGAAGCGGTGATTGCGGCCGCCGCCGGCGCGCACGGCGTACTTCTCCAGCCGGCGCAGGGCGGGCGTCGTCTTGCGCGTATCGACGATGACGGCCTTCGTCTGCTGCACGGCCTCGACGTAACGGCGCGTGAGCGTGGCGATCCCCGAGAGGCGCTGGCTGAAGTTGAGCGCCACCCGCTCGGCGGTGAGCACCGGCCGCGCCGGGCCGGCGATCGTCAGCAGCAGATCGCCGGCGTCCATCGGCTCGCCGTCGCGCCGGTGCTCGGTCATCTCGAGACTGGGATCGAGCTGCCGGAAGGTTTCGATGGCCACCGGCAGCCCGGCGGCGATTCCGGCGACGCGCGTGCGGAGCTGCGCGCGGCATGTCGCCGCCGCGGGGATGGTCGCCAGCGTCGTCACATCGCCTGGGCCGACGTCTTCCGCCAGCGCGGCGGCGACGACCTGCCTGACGTACGCCATATCGAGCTCGAGTGCAGCGCTCATCGGTGCTTTCCTACGGGAACCGGAGGTAGGGGCGAAGCATTCGCCGGCCGGCGTGTGCCATCTACTCCGCCACGTAGCGAATGCTTTGCCCCTACCTTACCGGATTACGCCCTGCTTCCGGCCAGTGCTTTTGCGCGCATTGCCTGTGCCACGTCGAGCGGCTGCGGGCGTGGTAAGTGATACGCCAGCCGCCGGCGCCAGGCGGGGTCGGGCTCGGGGAAGTCGGCGCGGTAGTGCGCGCCGCGGCTCTCCTCGCGCGCCAGCGCCGCCCGCGTCATCTGCCAGCCCACCAGCAGCATGTTCGCCAGCTCGACCGATAGCCGGGTCGGGCGCACCCGGTACCCACCGAGCCAGGCACGGAGTTGCGCCTCGGCCGCCGCCAACCCGGCGTGGTCGCGCGTAATGCTCACGTGCTCCCACATCAGCGCCCGGAAACGGGGTGTTGTCACGCCTGAGCGGCCGGTCGTCGGGATCGCCGGACTCACGCGTACCTCCACGGACGGCGGAGTTCCCTCTTCCTCCAGGAAAGGGCTAGGGTGAGGGCTCCCCGTTCCCTCTCCCTTTGGGAGAGGGAGTCTCCCCGTCTCCCGACCCCTGACCCCTGACCCCGGGCCCCTGGCCCCCGGTCCCCCATCTCCCACGCTCGCGTCCACGATCCGGCGGGCGAACACGACGGCCTCGAGGAGCGAGTTCGACGCCAGGCGGTTGGCGCCGTGTACGCCGGCAGACGCCGCCTCGCCGCAGGCGAACAGCCCCGGCAGGGGTGTCCGGCCCCAGATGTCGGTGCGGATACCGCCGATCATGTAGTGCGCTGCCGGTGCCACCGGGATCGGCTCGCGCGTGATCTCGATGCCAAAGCGCCGGCAGAAGCGGGCGATCGTCGGAAAATGCGCCTCCACCCGCGCCGGATCGAGGTGCGTCAGGTCGAGCCAAACGTGTGGCGCGCCGGTGGCCGCCATCTCTCGCAGGATGGCGCGCGACACGACGTCGCGCGGTGCCAGCTCGGCGCGCTCGTCGTAGCGCGGCATAAAGCGCTCGCCGCGCGTATTGATCAGGAGCGCGCCATCGCCCCGCGTCGCCTCGGAGATGAGGAACCGCGGCGCGCCGGGCTTCATCAGCGCGGTGGGATGGAACTGGAAGAACTCGAGGTCGGCGACTTCCGCCCCGGCGCGCAGCGCCACCGCCACCCCGTCGGCCGTCGCTACCGCCGGATTGGTGCCGTGCGCGAAGAGCCGTCCCCCGCCGCCCGTGGCGAGCACGGTGTGCTGCGCGCGGAGTAGCCGCTGCCGGCCCGATTTCAGATCGAGAACGGTGCAACCGACGCACGTACCGTCTTCTAGCGCGAGATCGAGCAGCATGTGGTGCTCGAGCAGGGCCGCGCTGGAATGGGTGATGCGGCGGGTCAACGCGTGCTCGATTTCGGCGCCGGTCGCATCCCCCCGGGCGTGCAGCACGCGGGGCATCGAGTGCGCGCCTTCCATTGCCAGCGAGATGACGCCGTCGACGGTGTCGAAGCCGACGCCGAAGTGGATCAGGTCGCGCACGCGCGCTGGTCCCTCCTCGCACAGCACGTGGACGGCGGCGGGGTCGCACAGCCCGGCGCCGGCGACGAGCGTGTCGCGTTCGTGCAGCGCCGGCGAGTCGTGCGAGGCAACGGCGGCCGCGATGCCTCCCTGCGCGAACCGCGTGTTCGTCTGGGCGAGCGTGCCCTTGGTGATCACCGCCACCCGCCCGCGCTCGGCGGCGAGTACCGCGGTGAACAACCCCGCGATCCCGCTTCCGACGACCACGTAGTCGTACTCGGTCACAGCGATATCTGCTTGACGCTGCGGATGTCGGGAATAGCGGCGACTTGCTGTTCCAGCTCTCTCGACAGCGGCTCGTCAAGGTTCATGATCATGATAGCCTCCCCCCGCCGGACGCGGCGCCCCACCTGCATGCTCGAGATGTTCACGTCGCCCTCGCCGAGCAGCGTCCCGACGCGGCCGATGATCCCGGGCCGGTCGGTGTGGTGCGTCACGAGCACGTGCCCCGACGGCACGACGTCGACCCAGTAGTCGTCGATCCGGACGATGCGTGGCTCGTCTTGGAGGAGCGTGCCGGCGAGCACTCGGCGGTCGTCGCCCGCTTGGACGGCCAGCGTGATCAGGTTGGCGTAGTTCGCCTCGGGGCGCTCGGCCTTGCGCTCGACGACGTTCAGCCCCCGGCTGCGTGCGATGATCCGCGCGTTGATGAGATTCACACGTTCTTCGGTAATCGGCGTGAGCAGCCCCTTGATCGCAGCCGCGGTAAGTGGCGTCACGTCGTGCGCCGCCAGCTCGCCGGCGTAGGTGATCTCGACGGTCTCGAGGCGCGCCTCGGCGAGCTGGATCAGGGCGCGTCCGAGGGTTTCCGCGAGCCTGAGGTATGGCTCGATAAACTCGATGTCGCCCGAGACGCGCAGCGGCGCGTTGACCGCGCCCGAGACGTGTTCGCCCCGCAGGCACGCCAGCACAAGCCGGGCGACGTCGGTGCCTGCTTCGACCTGCGCCTCGCGCGACGAGGCGGAGATGTGCGGCGTCAGCACCACCTTGGGATGGTCGATCAGCGGGCAGCCGGCCGGCGGCTCGGTGGCAAAGACGTCGAGCGCTGCGCCGCCGAGCCGGCCGCTGTCGAGCGCGTGGCGCAGCGCCGCTTCGTCGACCAGGCCGCCGCGCGCCGTGTTGACGAGGTACGCCCCTTCCTTCATGCGGGCAAACTCGTCGTCGCCCATCATGCGCTCGTTCTGAGGGTTGAGTGGCGCGTGCAGCGAGATGAAGTCCGCTTCCGCCAGCAACCGGTCGAGCGGCACCAACTCGACGCCATTGCTCTCGGCATACTCGCGCGAGATAAACGGATCGGTAGCGATCACCCGCATCTCAAAGCCGAGCGCGCGCCGCGCGACCTGCGTGCCGATGCGACCCAGGCCCACCAGGCCGAGCGTCTTGCGCCGCAGCTCGAGGCCCATGAACTTGCTCGGCGTCCATTCACCCCGTTCGAGCGACTCCATCGCCTGCGGCACGTTGCGCGCCAGCGCGAGCAGCAGCGCCATGGTGTGCTCGGCAACGGCGAACGTCGAGGCGCTTGCCGAGTTGACGACGACGACCCCCCGCCGCGTCGCCTCGTCGAGATCGATATTGTCGACGCCGACGCCCGCCCGCCCGACGACCTGCAGCTTGCGCGCCGCGTCGAACACCGCTTTGGTGACCTTGGTCGCACTGCGGACGACGAGCGCGTCGTAGTCGCCGATGATCCCGAGCAACTGCTCGGGCTTGAGGCCGGTCCGGACGGTGACCTGCGCCTCTTCGCGCAAAATATCAATCCCCGGCTCGGCGATCTGATCGGCGACGAGAATCATCGGCGGCCCGACGGTTTCCGTCTTCGGCTGTAACCTTACGGTCTCGGCAGCCTGGCCGGCCGGGCTCTGCTGGGTGCGTGGAGGTTCCCCCACGACAATTACGTCGGTCATAGGTGTTACGGCAGGTGTTACGGCAGCGTTACGGCGGTCAACGCAGCGGCCGGCCCAGGACTTCGCCCAGCGCCGCCAGCGCCTGCTGGACGTCCGCGCGGCGGACGTAGCCTAGGTGGCCGATGCGAAAATGGGTATCGCGCCACTGTTCCTGGCCCGTCGCCAGCACGACGCCGTACTCTTCGCGCAGGCGTTTGTGCACCGCCTTCATGTCCACTCCCGGTGGTGCGACGACGGCAGTTACCGTGTCCGAGTAGTAGCGCGGGTCGCCGGCGAGCTCGAGTCCCAGCCGTGTGACGCCACGCCGGGTGAATTCGCCGATCTGATGGTGCCGCTGGAAGACGTTTTCCAGCCCTTCCTTCTCGATCAACTGCAGCGCCTCGCGCAGGCCGTACATGATCGTGATCGCCGGCGTGTACGGCGTCTGGCCGCGCTCCATGTACCGGCGCATCGCGCGGAAGTCCCAGTAGCTGCGCGGCAATTTTGCCTGCTCGGTCGCCTGCCAGGCGCGCTCGGAGACCGAGAGCATCGTCATCCCCGGCGGGATCATCCACGCCTTCTGCGAGCCGGTGATCGCGACGTCGACGCCCCAGGCGTCGGTGTCGAACGGCAGCGCCGCCATCGAGGAGACGGCGTCGACCAGCAGCAGTGCGCCGGCATCGCGCACGATCGGCGCGATCTCGGCGATGGGATTGGTCACGCCGGTCGACGTTTCGTTGTGCGTGATGAGCACGCCCTTCACCGGCGGCCCGCTCTTCAGCCGCTGCCGCACGGCGTCGGGATCGGCCGCGGTGCCCCACTCGAGCGGCATATGGTCGACGGCAAGACCAAACGCCCTGGCGATGTCGCACCAGCGCTCGCCGAACGACCCGATGGTGATCGACAGCACCGGATCACCCGGCGAGAAGCAGTTGACGACCGCCGCTTCGAGCCCGCCGGTGCCGCTGCCGGGGAAGAACAGGACGTCGTTCTTCGTCTGGAAGACACGCTTGACGCCTTCGACCGTCTCGTGCTGCAGCGCGGCGAACTCCGGGCCGCGGTGGTTGATCATCTGGCCACCGAGCGCGCGCCGTACCGAGGGCGGCAGCGCCGTCGGGCCGGGGATTCGTAAATTGATTTCACGCGGCCGCCGGTGCTCTGTCTGAGCCGGAGCAGCGCGTTCGAGTGTCGACACCATCGTTCGAAGGATACCAATGAGAAGAAGGCAGTAGGCAGTTATCAGTTCCCCGCCGCGCTACCTAAGGAGCACAGCACTGAGCTAGCCATCGGCCACTGCCTACTGCCCACTGCCTACTGCCCACTGCCTACTGCCCACTGCCTACTGCCC
>JACQGX010000207.1 GCA_016199265.1 Chloroflexota bacterium
AGCTGGTGGTCTGCGCCGCGCTGGTACGACACGATGCCCAGTACGAACTGATGGCGCGGACGCGGGCGGCGGGAGCCTCGCTGATCGAAATGGACGAGCGGGCGTTCCGCAAGGCCGCGTACCGCGACAACCCGGATGGCTGGCTTGGTACCTTCAGGATGCCCAGGCGCCGGCTGGACGAGGTCCGGCTGGGCGCGACGCCGTTCCTGGTCGTCGCGGAAGCGGTGGAGAAGCCGGGCAACCTGGGCGCGCTGCTCCGTACCGCCGACGCGGCCGGGGTGGACGCGGTGATCTCCTGCGAGCCGCACACCGATTGGGGCAACCCCAACGTGGTGCGCGCGAGCAAGGGCACCCTCTTCACCGTGCCAACTGCGGAGGCGGAGACCCAGCCGGCAATCGCGTGGCTGCGCCGGCACGGCACCAAGATTGTCGTGGCGACGCCGGACGCACGGGCGGTGTATTCCGATGAGGATCTGCGTGGCCCGGTGGCGATCGTCGTGGGCACCGAGCGACACGGCGTCAGTCGCGTCTGGCTGGATGCGGCCGATGTCGCCGTGGCGATCCCGATGTACGGGCGGGTGAACTCGCTCAACGTGGCCACGGCGGCTGCGCTGGTGATCTACGAAGTCGTCCGCCAGCGGCCGGCCGCGGCGCCAGACTCACCTCGCGGCTAAGGCAGGTACCATCCATATCGGTGGAATTCGATGTCGCCGGCCTGGGGTTCTGCTGCCTCGATGACTTGCTGCTGCTGAGCGAGATCCCGCCGCCGGAGGGGCGCGCCACGATTATTCGGCGCGAGCAGCACGGCGGCGGGATGGTTGCCACTGCGATGGTAGCGGTAGCCCGCCTGGGTGGGCGCGCCGGCTTCGTGGCCAAGGTGGGCGATGATGCAATTGGCGCGGCGATTCTCGACGAGTTCCGCCGCTACGGCGTCGACGTTTCGCGCGCCATCGTGCAGCGCGACCGCAGGTCGCACCTGACGGTTGTCCTCGTTAGTCAGGAAAACGGCGCGCGAAGCTTCCTTTCGCAGCGCGGCAACGTGGCCGTGTTGGCCGAGGATGAGGTGCCGCGGGACTACGTCACCCGCGCCCCGATTCTGCACTTGAGCGACGCCGGACCGGCGGCGGTGCAGGCGGCACGTTGGGTAAAGGAAGCCGGCCACGCCGTCTGTTTTGATGGCACGCATTTTCACCCGTCGGTGTTCGCACTAGTGCCCTACCTGGACTATCTGATCGTCTCGCGGTTCTTCGCCGCCGAGTTCGTCGCCCACCAGGCCGGACGTGATGTCGGCCGCGCCGTGCGCGATTTTGCCGCGCTTTCGCCGGCGACTACGAACGCTGCGGCCGGCGCGGGAACAAGTACCGCACCGGTGACTGCGCCGGTCGATCACCCCGCCGGATCAGCGCCCGAACTGAAGGGCGAGCGATTGCTCGAGGCCGCCGAGAGGCTGCGCGGCTTGGGGCCATCGGCGGTGGTGGTGACCGAGGGCGAGCGCGGCAGTTGGTGCGCCTCACCAGAGGGCAGCTTTCACACGCCGGCCTATCCCGTCCACCCGATCGACACAACGGGGGCGGGCGACGTGTTTCACGGCGCGTTGCTCTTCGCCCAGGCGCGCGGCTGGAGCCTGCGCCGCTCGCTGCGACTGGCCTCGGCCGTGGCCAGCCTCAAGTGCCGGGCGCTCGGCGGCCGGGCGGGAATCCCCACACTCGGCGAAGCACTCGCCCTGATGGAGGGCTCCGAAGGCGATACCGGCCAGCGGCAGCCCTGATACAATTTGTACAACGGTTTTCTTGTCTCGGCCGGCCTCGCCGCGCAGTGCAGCCGGCACAGTCCACCGGCCGGGGCATCAGCTCACCAGCAGCAAAGCAGGATTCACGGTGAAAGAACAGATACATCCGGCGTACTACCCGAACGCAGTCGTTACCTGCGCGTGCGGCAACACGTTCATGACCGGTTCGACGAAGGCTCGGCTCCACGTCGAGATTTGCTCGAACTGTCACCCGTTTTACACGGGGCAGCAGCGTATCGTCGACACCGCGGGTCAGGTGGAGCGCTTCCACCGCCGGTTTGGCATCGGCCGCGATCAGTAGCGGCGCAACGGCCACGTCGAAGAGAGGCAGGACGCGAGCGCCCTGCCTCTCTTCGTGCTTCTAGGTGCAGACGAAACAGACGAACGGTGAGGGACGAACGACGATTGACGAATAGCGGAACATCAATGAGCAAGACCTGTTCGTCCTTCACCGTTCGTCCTTCGTCTTTGATCTCACGCAGCGGCACGTCCAATGCGGGCGCCACGCGCGCTGGGAGGGACCGGCGATGAGTGAACCATTCACCTACGGCGGCCAGGCGGTCATCGAGGGGGTCATGATGCGGGGCCGCAAGGCCTTTGCCGTCGCGGTGCGCCACCCCAGCGGCGAGGTCGTCGTCCACAGCGAGCCGCTCAACAAGCGCCTGTACGGCAGCATGTGGGCCAAGCGCCCGTTCATCCGCGGCATGCTGTTGCTGTGGGACACCCTCGGGCTTGGCATGCGCGCCCTTGTCTACTCGGCCAACGTGCAGGTCGAGGCGGAAGAGGAGGAGGCCAAGGACCAGGGGTCGGGGGCCGGTTCCGGGGGCAACGGCTCGGGGTCGGGTGTGGTGTCAAGCCAGGGCACGCAGGGCGCCGCGCAAGAGCACTCGGAGGCGGCGGCGCGGGAGGCATTCGCCGGCAAAGTGATGTGGGGCGCCGCCGCCGGAGCGCTCGTCTTCGGTATCGGCATCTTCTTCGTCACGCCGCTGCTGCTCGCCAGCTTGGTCGAACGGGCGCTGCCGGTGGAAGCATCAAGCGCGCTGACCGTTGTGGTCGAAGGCGTGATCCGTCTCGCCCTCTTCTTTGGCTACGTGTGGCTCATCGGACGTCTGCCGGACGTGCGCCGGGTGTTTGCCTACCATGGCGCCGAACACAAGACGATCAATGCCTTCGAGGCCGGCGAGCCCTTGCGCGCCGACTGCGTCGAGCGGTATAGCGTGGCGCACCCCCGCTGCGGGACGAGCTTTCTGCTGTACGTGGTCGTCATCTCCATCTTTGTCTTCGGGCTGCTCGGCCACCCGCCGTTGCCGCTGCGCATCGCATCGCGTATCGTGCTCGTGCCCATCATTGCTGCGGTCGCCTACGAGGTCATCCGGTTCTCTGGCCGGCGTAGCAGGCACCCGGTAGTCAGGGCGCTCCTGGCGCCGGGCATGGCGCTCCAGGCGCTGACGACGCGCGAACCCGTCACGTCGCAGGTAGAGGTCGCCATCGCCGCACTCGACCGCGTGCTCGAGCTGGACGGCATCGCACGGGCACCGGTGGCAGAGAACGGCGTGCCGGCCGGCGCACCGGCGGGAATCCGCGCAGGATTGCCGCTCACCTAAACCAAGTGCAAAGTGAAAATGCAAAGCGCAAAGCAAGACAAACTGGCACAAATCGAAGCTCGCTACGAAAAACTGAACGAACTGCTGACCGATCCGGAGGTCCTCGCCAATCCGCAGGAGGTGCTGCGCTACTCGCGCGAGCAGGCGTCGATCGCCGACATGGTCGCGCTCTCCCGTGAGCTCAAGCGCGTCGACGAGGAACTCGCCGGCGCGCGCACGCTCCTGCAGGACAACCGCGATCCAGAGCTGGCGGAACTGGCCCGCGAGGAGGTCCGCTCGCTCGAGGCGCGTGAGGCCGAGCTGCGCGACCAATTGCGCATCGCCGTGCTGCCGAAAGATCCGAACGACGAAAAGAACGTCATCGTCGAGATCCGCGCCGGCGCGGGCGGCGACGAGGCCGGTCTCTTTGCGGCCGACCTCTTCCGCATGTACAGCCGCTACGCCGAGCGCCACCGGTGGCAAGCCGAGGTGCTGAGCTCGAATGAGACCGGCGTCGGCGGGTTCAAAGAGCTCATCTTCGAGGTGCGCGGCCAGGGCGCGTACAGCCGGCTCAAGTACGAGAGCGGCGTGCACCGCGTCCAGCGCGTGCCGGTCACCGAGGCCTCGGGACGCATCCATACGTCGACCGCCACGGTGGCGGTGCTGCCGGAAGCGGAAGAGGTCGACGTGCAGATCGATCCAGATGACCTCGTGATCGACGTCTATCGCGCGGGCGGCCACGGCGGCCAGGGGGTGAACACGACCGACTCGGCGGTGCGGATCACGCACAAGCCGACCGGTCTCGTCGTCACGTGCCAGGACGAACGCTCGCAGCTCAAGAACAAAGCCAAGGCGATGGCCGTCCTGCGCGCGCGCCTGCTCGACATCGAGGAGCGCAAGCGCGCCAGCGAGCTGGGGGAGAGCCGGCGCTCACAAGTAGGCACCGGCGATCGCAGCGAAAAGATCAGAACGTACAACTTCCCGCAGGATCGCCTGACCGATCACCGCATCAGGCTGACCATCCACAACCTCCCATCGGTGCTCGACGGCAACCTCGATCCGCTCATCGACGCCCTGATCGAGCGCGACCAGGCAGAGAAGCTCGCCGCCGCTGCCGGATGACGCGCCGAGACGCGCTCAGGTACGGCCGCGCGCGGCTGACCGCGCTGGAGAGCGCGGTCACGGACGAGACGCCGGAGCTCGACGCCGAAGTGCTGCTGCGCCACGTGCTGGGCATCTCGCGCGCCGATCTCTACGCCGACCCCGACCGGCCCATCACCCCCGACCGGCGCACCGCCTACGAGGCGCTCCTGCGCCGCCGCGCTGCCGGCGAGCCGGTGGCGTATCTCACGAGCCACCGCGAGTTCATGGGCCTCGATTTCCTCGTCGACCGGCGCGTACTCATCCCGCGCCCGGAAACGGAGGCGCTCGTCGAGCGAGCGCTCGAGCTTCTCCCGGACGGTGAGCCACACCTAGGCCAAGTGCAAAGTGCAAAGTGCAAAGTGCAAAGTGAAGGGGGCTGCGGGTCCCACCGTGGCTGTGGTTTAGTGGCGGTCGACGTGGGCACCGGCTCGGGCGCGATCGCGATCAGCCTGGCGGCGTATCGGCCGCTCCTCCGTGTGTGCGCCTTCGACGTCTCGGCAGGCGCGCTTGAAGTCGCCCGGCGCAACGCCGAACGACTGCTGGGCGAAGGCCAGACGCGCGTGACGTTCGTGCGGGCGCCGCTGCTCGACGAGCTGAACCTGCCGGCCAGAGTGATCGCCGCCAACCTGCCGTACATCCCCACGCCGGCGCTGGCGACGCTGCCCAAAGGGGTGCGGGCCTTCGAGCCACACCTCGCGCTCGACGGTGGCCCCGATGGCCTAGACTGCTACCGCGCTCTGCTCGACGCGCTGCGCGCCCGGCCCGACCACCTGCAACCCGGCGGCGCCATCCTGATGGAGTGCGATCCTCGACAGATAGCGGCGCTCAGCGCGCTGGCACGAGACGCGCTCCCCGGCGCCACGATGCGCGCGCATCGGGACCTGCTGGGCCACGAGCGTGTCGTGGAAGTCAGACCGTCTGCCCCATCAGGCGCTCCCGGACGATCGACTCTCGATCGATCGGCAGCAGCGCGATGATCGCATCCTCGGCGTCGAGGACCGTATCGTCGTTCGGCTTGATCGCCTCGTTGCCACGAACGACGAGCGGAAGAGACACGTCCGGAGGGAGCGCGAGGCCGCCGACCGTCTGTCCAACTGCCGGGCTGTTGTCGGCGATGATGAACTCCATCAGCTCGATACCGGCCTGGCGCAGGGTCATCAGATGGACGGTCGGGTGCGGCGAGAGCTCCTCCTCGATCATCGCGAGAATCACGCTCGTCGTGCTCACGGTGGCGTCAACCCCCAGCCGTTTGAGCATGCCCTCGTTCTTGGGATGGTTCACTCGGGCGATGGTGCGCGGCTTGCGGCCGCCCGTGCGTCGGGCGATGAGCTCGGCCAACTGGCAGATGATGAGATTGGGCTCGTCGTTCCCCGTTGCGGCGATCACGACGTCGGCGCGCTCGACGCCGGCCTCGAGCAACCAACGCCCCTCGTCGGCCCGCTGCGGGATCACCACGCTGCCCAGCTCCTCGGCGATGCGCTGGGCGCGCGCGCGGTCCATCTCGATGAGGACCACTTCGTGTCCCTGGGCCAACAACGTCTTCGTGAGATGATAGCCGACCTTCCCACCGCCCGCGACAATGATGTACATCGCTCAATCTCGTTTTCTGAATCGGTGTATCCGTCTACTCTGTCTTTGGTTGCCGGCACCTAGACGGGCCGGTAACGCAGCGTTGCCGCCCCCAAAAGGCGTCCGTCGAGACTGGTGAGCTGGGCGGCGTTATGCCGAGCCGAGAGCCCGTTCGATCTCGGCGGCGACATCCCGCTCGTGCAGACGCTCGTCCATGACCAGGTCATAGAGGGAGCGCGCCGCGATGAGGCTTGGGCTGATCGTCGCCAGCCCGAGCGCCTCGTAGAGCTCCATGCGCACCGGATCGTTGCACCGCGTGACGACCCGTTTCACGCCGAAGATGACCTTCGCGATCTGGGCGGCCATCAGGTTGTGGTTGTCACCATGCGCGGCCGCGACAAAGGCATCGGCGGTGGCGATTCCTGCCTTGCGCAACACGTCCTCGTCGATGCCGTCGCCGAGCACAGTGCGGCCCTTGAACTCGGGATCGAGATACCGTTCGAACGCCTCCGACGTGATGTCGATGATGCCGACGTGGTGGCCCTCTTTGCTCAACCGGTTCGCCAGCGTGGCGCCCACGCGCCCCGATCCCATAATCACGATATTCATGACCCGATGTTCTCAACGTTCTCTAGGAGTCTATGACGCCAGCGCGCCCCTCGGCTCGCGCGCCACCCACACGCGGCACGGAGCGTTCTTGAGCACGTACGGCGTGGTCTGTCCGAGATAGAATTCGCCGTACCGCTCGCGATACGTCACTCCCATGATGATCAAGTCGACGGCTCGTTCGGTTGCCTCGTCGACAATGGCGGGGCCGGTCGCACGCGCCTGCAGGAGCTCTGAGGTGTACGGCACCTGAAACTCGTCGGCGATACGCTCGGCACGGCCAAGCACCTCTTCGCCGCGCTGGACCTCCTCTTCGAGTTCGACGTCGAGGGGCAACGTCCGCTTGACCACGATCACGTGTACGATGATCAGGTGCGCGCCCGTACGCTTCGCGGTGGCAGCGGCGAGGCGCACCATCTCCTCATCCAGATCGCTGCCATTGACCGGAACGAGAATCCGCGACATCGAAGCAGAACTCAAGACGACCCTCCCCGAGGCGATTCGGCACCCCGCGGGATTATAGCCTGACCGTCGCGCGCCACATCCACGCCCCACCCACATAGCCTTATAATCAAGCGTTCGATAGATAACTCGCACAAGTGGAGGATTGCCGCAAGCATGGCAAACGAGGACGGCAAGAGCAACAAAGTGGTGGTCGTAGAGGACGATCCGGCGATCGTCGAGCTGCTGTCCGATGAGTTGCGCTACCAGGGCTTCGAGCCACTCATCCTGCGCCGCGGGTCGACGGTGGTCAAGACGGTCAAGGACGAGAAGCCGGCAGTGGTGGTGCTCGACCTGGCCCTACCCGACCGCGACGGAACGCACGTGCTCAAAGACCTCAAGGACGATTGGGACGCGAAGAAGACGCCGGTGATCATCATCTCGGCGTACACCGGGCGGCTCGATCACAATGGTCGTGAGAACGCCGAAGCGGTTTTCGCCAAGCCGTTCGACCTCGATCAGCTCATGGCCAGTATTCGCGCGGCCGCGGCCAAGAAGGAAGACTAAGCTGCAGACTCCCGATGGCTCGCCGCCGGCCATTCGCATCGCCATCGCCGACGCGCAACCGCTCTTCCGAGATGGCGTTCGACTGACGATCGAGGAATCGCTTGGGTTGGCGCTTGTTGGTGAGGCGAGTACCGGTCGTGAAGCGCTACAGATCATCGATGCGACGAGCCCGCACGTCTGCCTGATCGACGCCAACCTGCCGATCGGCGGTCAGGCGCTGGGCTTCGGCGACCCGAACGTGCCGGCGGGCATCGAGCTGGCCCGGCTGGTCAAGCACCGTCTGCCGAACGTCGGCGTCGTCATCCTCGCCAGCTTCGAAAGCGAGGAGCAGCTCTTTCAGGCCATCAAGGTCGGCGCCTCGGCCTACTCCCGCCGGGACATCACGCCGGAGGCGCTCGTCGACCTCGTGCGTCGGGTCAGTCAGGGGGAGTACCTGGTCACCGACAGCGTGCTCGAGCGGCCGCAGGTCACCGCCCGCGTGCTCAAACAGTTCCGGGAGCTGTCCGAAGCACAGGGCGGTATCGAGCCACTCTTCGTGCCGCTCTCAGCGCGGGAGGTCGAGATTCTGGACTACATCGCCCACGGACAGAGCAATAAGGCGATCGCGCGGTTGCTCAACATCAGCGATCAGACGGTGAAGAATCACATCACGTCCATTCTGCGCAAGCTCGCGGTCAACGACCGGACGCAGGCCGTGATCTACGCTCTGCGCAACAACTGGATCAAGCTATAGCCTCACTTGCCGTCACGGTGTGCCGCACTCCATAGTTACGGCGCACCACAACACCACACGAAAGGAGGTGAGCCAAAGGTATGGGCGTAGAAGCGCACGTCACGTCTCAGCCGGCAGGCAGCGGGCCGGACGCCGTGGAATCGGCGCCGGCCGCGGAGACGGCCGTCGCGTCTGAAGCAGCCGCAAACGGTGAGCTCGGGCAGGGCTTGGTCGAATACGCGTTGATTATCTTCCTCGTCGCAATTGTCGTCATTGCCATCCTGCTGTTGCTCGGTCCGCAAATCGGCGCCGTCTTCTCGTCGATCTACGCGACGATCTGACGCATCAGAGAAGAACGAAGAACGAAGAACTGACCGCACTGCGCTGCCAGTGCTCGATTGGTCGTTCTTCGTTCTTCGTTGGAGGATCAGTACCCCTCGCCGATCCTCACTTCCTGCCCGCGCTCGGCCGACAGGTGGCAGGCGTACGTCACCTCAAACGTCTTCATGCCGTCGGTGTAGTCCGAGAGGATGCCGCTGCGCTCTCCCGTTTGGACGGCACGGATAAACGCCTGGTTCATCGACAAATTGGCGTCACCCTCGCCCGGGACTTCCTCCCGCCGCCGTTCGGGCAGCATGAACGTCGCGTTCCCGGCGCTGACCATCACGGTCATGTTCTTGGCGACGATGTGGACGGCACCGGCGACGTTCGGCGGCGAGCCCTGGCCCGGCTGCAGCGCGCACGTGTTGGCGATCGTGCCCACCGCCCCATTCACGAACCGGACCGTGGCCGAATTCACATCGGCGATGTCCAGGCCGGGGACGTCGGTCAGCAGTACCGTGTTGGCGTAGGCGAACACCGACTGCACGTCGCCCGCCAGGTAGCGCATGAGATCGACGCCGTGCGTGTGCTGCTCGATCAACATGCCGCCCGACCGGCTCTGGACGCGCCACCAGGGAGTGCCCGGCAAACCACCCATTCGGATCGCCACCACCAGCCCGATAGGCACGCCGGTCAGCCGCTCGCGCGCCGCTTGCACCGCCGTGCTGTAGCGGCTCTGATAGCCAACGCACGATAGTACGCCCTTTTCGCGAATGTGCTGCTCGATCTCGCGCGCTTCAGCCATGGTCAGAGCGACGGGTTTCTCGACGAACAGCGCCTTGCCGGCGTCAATAATCGCGTGCTCGATCTCACCATGCACGAACGGCGGCAGGCTGACATACACGGCGTCGAGGTCGGTCCCGTCCAGCATGCGGAGTACGTCCGCAAAAAACGCCGGGTTCATCGCGCCGGCGCGCTCGATCGCCTCTTGGTTCGTCCCCTGTCCCGTCCGATCGCGTACGCGCTCGACGGCCTGCTGGCACCGTGGCACGTCGATGTCGCACAGCGCCGCGATTTCGGCGTCCGGAATCTGCACCAGGTCGAGCATCTCTCGCACGGTGCGCCCCCCGGCGCCGACAAATCCTACTCGTACAGCCATCTATGTCTCCTCACGCTCGAAGTCGGAACCACCCAACGGTTCCGCCGCGCCGGAGCATAACGAGGCGCGGTAGCAAGTAGCAAATGGCAAGGGGCGAGGGGCGAGAGGATGCAGGCAAGAGTTCCAGATGCGGGGAGGCCGTGTAGGGGCGTATCGATATACGCCCCGGGGCGGCGGGCGGGCGTATGTCGCTACGCCCCTACAGACCGTGGTGGGTCCCCGGAACATTTGCCTGTACCCTGAACGGGAGTGGCCCCTCGCCATCCATAGCCGTAGGGGCGAAACATTCGCTGCGAGAAAGGTGCGGCTGACCTCAGCCGCTCGGCGAATGCTTCGCCCCTACGGCCGCCTGCCGAACGGCATCGGTTGTCCCGAAAAACCTGCCCAGTCCTGCCCAGTCCTGCCCAGAAAGGGCAGCAGGGGGACGTACTTACTTCGGGGCGATGGCCTCTTCGACCTGGGCGCGGACGCGTTGGAGGCCCTCTTTGGCGGTGACCTTGCCGTCCCAGATCTCGTTAATGTTGTTGCCCCGGTAGATGCGCCGGGCGGCCTGCGTGTCGAGCGTCTGGTTGGGCGATGTCTGGTAGTTGAACGACTCGATCACCAGCTCGATGTTCTCGGGCGGCTTGCCCCTGTTGTGCTCGATATAGTCTTTGGCGAACTGCTTTCTCGCCGGAATGACGTAGCCGTTGTCGATGAAGATGCGCGCCGACTCTGCCTCGGTAAAGAAGTGGAGCAGGCGCCAACCGTTGTCGGGGTTCTTCGCCCCCACCGCCAGGGCGTACGTCTGGATGCTGCCTTCCATCATGCGCTTGGCCTTCATCGGAGTGGGGACAACGTCCCACGTCAGGAACGACGAGTCGCGGCGCAGGCGGTTGATGAACCCGGTGCTGGAGAAGCGCATTGCGAGTTGCTCGTTGATGAACATGTCGTCGGTGCCTTTGAGCTCGGACGCTTCCTGGCGGGTGGGCTGGACATGGTACTTGTGGGTGAGGTCGGCGATCCACTGGATGGCCTCGTAGCCGGGCGGATCGGCCAGCGTGAACTTGCGGCCGTCCTTGCTGTAGATACCGGTGGGGCTGCCGTGGTTGATCGAGAACGTCTGCTCGTTGCCCGTGTCGTCGTAGACCGACGCGCCCCAGACCTTCTGCGGGCCGGTGAGCCGGCTCAGGCGCTTCGCGACGTCGACGAAGTCGTCGAACGTCCACCCATTCTTCTCCCACTTCTTCGGCGGCAGCGGCGCGCCGTTGCGCTTGAAGAGCTCGACGTTATAGTAGATCAAGCGGGGGTTGGCGCCGAGGAACCAGGAGTAGGGCTTGCCGTCGTAGACGGGGAAGTTGTAGATCGCGTCGTAAAACTCGGCGGCCCGCACTTTATTCGTCTTGACGTACGCGTCGAGCGGTGCAATCAGGTTCTTGGTCTTGTAGCCCAAGATGTAGTCGTCGTTGAGGCGCAGCACATCGGGCGGGGTACCGGCGGAGAAGGCAGCGAGCAATTGGCTGTCGTAGTCTTTCGGCGTGTGGAGGACTTCGAGGTTGATCTTGGGGTACTTCTCCCGGAACGCCGCCTCGATCCGATCGAACCCGGTCGATTGGGGGTTGGCGCTGTACATCCAGGTAACGTTGCCGGCCGGCGCGCTCGCTTGTGGCGCGGCGCTGGTGCCGGCTTGATTGCCCGTCTGACCGCATGCGGCCAGGATACCGGCCAACGCCCCACCACTCAAGCCGACGAATACGGTACGACGCGTCGGACGCCTGGTGGTCTCGCCGGCACCCAGCGAGGCCGGCACGCGTCCGGTCTCGCGGGTTGGTGATTGATGACCGTGTGGATCATTCGCGCTGTTCATGAGAAGCTCCTTTAGATTGAGTGCGCTACGGTAGGGAGAGCAGCCGGCCACGCCGGCTGCTCTCCCTACCGTAGCGCACTCACCTCAATGGGAACCTCAACACTTGCGGCTTAATCGATACGCGCGTTGCGGTCTCTAGCGGTTATTTGGAATAGCAGAGCCCAGCTCGCGTAACGCTTGCCCGGCGCCGGCCAGATTGTCCAACTGCATCTCGGCGTACTTGCGGGAGAGGATGACGCCCTTGGCGCCGCCGTGGAAGGCGCCAAGCACAGCGTCGCGTACGCGTTCAGGCGTGGTGGGGCGCTCGCCGGACGGGATGTCGACGTCGATGCCGGGGTAGACGGGAATCTCGTCGTGCACGCCCTCGACGGTGCGGCGCGTCTCGCGCTCGACGTAGCCGGCCGACCACCCGGCGGTGGGCAGCGCCTAGTACGGGGCCTCATCGATGCCGAGCACGTCGTACATGAATCGGTACGTCTTCTCCGGATCGCTATCGGCGAAGGCACTGCGGTGCCAGCCGGCGAGGTGGTCGTGGTAGCGCGAGCCGGCGCAGTTGTTGTAGAGGACGGGCTTGATCCAATCCGAGTAGCGGCGCAGGGCGGCGAAGTCCCACTCGGCACGGAGGTACGGCGAGAACGAGATCTGGTGCCAGACGTGCCAGCCGACGGTCTTGTTCCGGTCGGCGGCCTTGACGGTGCCGTAGATGCCCTTGTGCAGCGCCTGCTGCTGGTCGAACCAGAGCTTCTCCCACTGGAGAATCTCCGGATAGCGGAAGAGGATGCGCCAGAACTGGACGTAGTAGCCGTCGCGCGGACGAGCGCCGCCGCGGGTGGACCGGGCGAAGGTGTAGAGCGCCTCGTAGCCTTGCCGGGCGCGCTCGACATCGATGCCGGCGGCGCGGCCGTTGGCGAGGCAGAACTCGCAGAAGCAGTAGGGAACGCTCCCGAGGATCGTGGACTCGAACGGCCCGCGGCGCTCGGAGCCCCACTGGATGCCGGCGATGGGGTAGCTCTTCGCGTAGTCCTCCATCAAGCCGAGCATCCAGTACCGATAGTCTGGATTGGCGTAGCAGGGGCTACCATTGGGCCGGCCAAAGACGTCGCGTTGCATCAGAAGCGGCGCACCGGGGACGTGCGCGCCGACCCGCTCGACGGCCCAGGCGTAGACGTCGATATTGCGCTTCTGCGCCTCCGGCAGCACGGCATCGAGCCAGTCGGTGCCGCGGGTCGCTTCGTCGGGGGCCTCGAAGTCCTTGATGGCGGTCTTGCGGTAGTACTGCGGGTGGGTGGTGGCGTAGTTGCCGCCGAAGAACTCGTCGTATTCCTGCTTGCCGTGGTCCGGCAGCGAATGGCCCGGGATCTGCCGGCCGCCGGTGCCGCGGGTGTAGGTGTAGACGGCGTAGATCAAGGCGTTGATTCCGGCACGCTCCTGGAAGATATCGAGCACCCGTGGGATGCCCTCGTCGGCGAAGCTGATCGCGCCGACCTGAATCGCCATGAGTGGCCGCTCGCGGCCGGATCGTTCGTTCGTCATTGCTGCTCCTTACGTCGTGCTTGGCTCGTGGCCGAACGCATCAGCCCTTCTTTTTCCAGTTGAGCTCGCGGATCTTGTTGTCGACCTGCTGGCAGCCCTGGTCGAGGAACTCGCGCGCTTTGAGCTCGTTGCGCATGAACTTGTTGGCCGGGTCGCGGGTGAACTCGTTTTTGAACTGGTCGGCGATAGGATTGTTCGCCAGCGGGACGTCGTAGTTGAGCCCATCGGGAATGAGCTTCCAGTTCTTCTCCTTGAAGGGGCCGTCCTTGAAGACGGGATCGCTCGCCGCTTTCAAGGCGGGGACGCCGTAGCCGCCCCGGCCCAGGTGGACCTGAGCCTTCATTTCCAGCAGCCACTTGAGCAAATCGAATGCCGCGTCGCGGTCCTTGGTCGAGGCGGGGATGCCGAACGTGCGCACGTAACCTTCCTGGAAGACCGCCTTCTTGCTCTTGGCGGTGGGCATGAGGTCCCACTGCACTTCGGGCGGCAGTTGAGTGCCAAACCCGGGCGAGCCCCAGTTCATCGCGAGGCGGCCCTGCGAAAAGAGCTGACTCGCGCTCTGGCCCGGTGGCAGGACCAGACGGTGCACGTGCATCAGATCCTGGAATTCCTGGAGAATCTCGAATGCCTCCTTGGAGTTCCAGATGCACTTGGTCTCGTCGGCGTTGTACTGTCGTCCGCCGTTCCCCCAGACGAGCGGTGTGAGGTAGTTGACGGGGAAGGCGGCGCCGTAGGCCTCCTGGCCTTGCGGCGCGTTCGGCGTGGCGAGCTTGCGGAGATTGGTCACGAACGTCTGCCAATCCCACGTCTTGGCCCAGTCGGTGGGCGCAGCCACGCCGGCGCGGGCAAACATCGACTTGTTGTACACGAAGAGGTTGACGCCGAAGTGCGGCTGGAGGCTAAAGAGCTTCCCGTCGACGCTCATCGCTTGCCACTCGGGCGGGAAATACGCGTCCCGCTTCATCGTGCGGTTGACATAGGGGTCCAAATGGAGCAGCTTCCCCTGGCTGCCCCAGTAATACACCGAGTCGTCGTTGACGCGGGAGACGTCGGGCGCTGAGTCGGCGACGAGCAGGGCGTTGACCTTGTTCCACCCGCCATCGCTGATGACCTCGAGCTCGACCTTGACGTTTGGCCGCTCCTCCATATACATGGGCACGAGCGGCTCGAACATCGGGACTTCGCCCGAGCCCGAACTGGCAAGGAAGCGGAGACTGATGGGCGCGCTCGTTTTCGTGCCTGCCGTGCCCGCGCTGTCGGTGGCGCCGCAGGCGGCGAGTGCGGCGCCGCCGAGCAACGCGGCGCTGCCGGCCACCATCGCACGGCGCGTTGGTCGTGCAGCCGCGCGCACTCCGCGGGTGCTCTTACCGTTCATTGCTGGTTCCTCCCTACTAATCATGATCACGCGTGATCGCCCCACTCACGGAGTATGGCGGCGAGCCTCTGGTCGGCGCCGGTGAGCGCCTCATCGGTGGTGTACCGATGATAATCGGTACGAGCGGTCCGGTTAATGTCCGTTATTTTGAACAAGAGTAGAGCAGCGGCGTTCCGGTGGGCGAAGCGCCGCCGCAGGAGCTACAGCGCCTTGGCGGCGCTGCCGCCGATGTTCTGCCAGGCGGTGGTGCCGATGCGGGTGGCCTCGTCCAGCGCTTCCTTGGCGGTGACTTCGCCGCGGAAACCCTTCATCAAGGCCGGAGTCATCTGCTCGGCGATCTCGGTGTAGCGATCGAACATTGGCCGCGGGGCGGTCGTGCCGACGGTGATGAGCGGGATGATCGGCTTCCAAATAGCGTTATCGCTGAACGGAGTCTTGCTGTAGACGCTCTTGCGCGAGGGGGCGTTGCCGCCGGCGTTGTGGTACCAGCCGACCTGATTGTCCGGCGCGTTCCACCACTTGATGAACTCCCACGTGGCGTCGTGGTCCTTGCTCGCCTTGGTCATCGCGCTCGAGCCGGCCAGGGCGACGTGGCCCTGGTTGACCTTCTTCGGCCAGGGGAAGACGCCGAAACGGAGGTCTGGGAAGCGAGAGGGGAGGATGGGGATGTCCCAGGTGCCCTGCTCCCACATGGCAATCTTGCCGCCGGTGCGCCCGCCATCCACCTGCACACCCGGCGGGACGGTGGAGCGGTCCTTGTTGATCATGTCGATGAAGAGCGACATCACCTCGACGTGGGTGGGCGTATTCAGGACGATGGCGGTTTTGTCCTTGTTCCAAAACTCGGCGCCGAAGCGGCGCATGTGCAGTAAGGGCCAGAGCAGGACGAACTCGCGCGTGCCGTACTCGTAGACCTGGAACCCCCACTTCGACGCCTCCGGCGTCGCCGCCGCCTTTGTCGTCCGGCGGGCGAACTCGCGGAACTGCTCGTAGGTCGTCGGCGGCTTCTCCGGGTCAAGCCCGAACTCGACGAAATTGGCCTTGTTGTAGTAGCCGACGATGATGCTGACCTCGCGCGCAACGGCGTAGCTATTGCCCTTGTACTTGAAGTTGTCCTGGTAGAGCGGCAGCAGGTCGGCGGCGTTGAAGTCCTTGTCGGTCTTGAAGTAGCCGTCGAGGCTCTGCATCGCGCCCTTGAGGTAGGCCTCGAACACCCAGATCTCCTTGAGCCGCGCGACATCCGGGACGTCACCGGCGGCGAGCGTAGATTGGAACTTGGTCCAGAGCTCTGCCTGCCCAGGCTGCGGCTCGGGGCTGACCTGCACCTTGAGTTGCGGGCCGACTTCGCGGTTGAAGACCTCCATCTGTTGGAGCATCCAGGGGTTCGTGCCGAGCGCCATGAAGCGCACAGTGTACGGCGTGGAGCGGACCTTCTTCGGCGCCTCGGCCGGGGTGCCGCCGCAGGCGGCCGCCAGTACGCCGGTGGCCGCGATGCCCACACTGCCGGCGCCGGCAAGCAGTTTCCGGCGTGTCCAGCACGATAGAGACACATCATGTTGTTGGTCTTGCATCACTTGTTTCTCCCTGTGGTAGCCGGCCCCGGCTGTTGGGATTTTGCCGGGGGCTTGGTTCTCATAGTAGCGGCGGCGAGCACTTTGTCAAGGGGTTTGCACGAACCGGGCGTCACGTGCCTCATTGGGCCTGACGGAGGAGGAAGTAGGGTTGATTGGCAAGCTGGTCGTCGAAGGGAGGGTAGTGGGTGGCACGGCCGTGCGAGTCTTTGACTCGGAAAAAGTACTCGAGCGGATAGGGCGAGTCGGTGTACGCGCCGGGAATCGTCGCCTGGAAGGTGCCGTTGGTGCCGACCATCTCGGCGGTCTGGTAGAGGTCCGCCTGGTTCACGTGCCGGTAATGGAGCGTCGCCGAGACGGGTGAGGCCGCCGAATCGACGCCGGAGACGGCGAGCGTGACGGGCACTGCGTCGCCGGGACGGTATGCGGCCGGAGGGGTGTGCTCGATGCGGGCCTCCGGCCGCCGCTCGCGCTCGAGGCTGGCGACGGTCGGAACCTGCCGATTGCCCGCGCTTGCAGCCGCCGGCGCCTGCCCGACGAGCGCTTCCATGTCGGCGATGTCCTGGTCGATCGCCGGCAGGCGATCGGCCCAGTGGCCGCGCAGCCAGGGCTCACGGCCATAGGTCAGGTCCTGCCGGTAGACGCGGCCGTGCTCCGCCGCTTCGGCCCAGGCGTTGCGCGCGGTGCGGTAGCACTCGATCGCTTCGCGGAGCGACTCCTGGCTGCCGGTGCGCGCGTAGAGCGCGTAGGCGATGCCGGCACGGAGCTTATGGGCGAAGAACCGCCCGACGGCTGCCTGGATGGCAACGTCGGCGGCCCAGCGCCGGGCTTCGGGAGAGATCCCCCTCACCCCCTTCCCCTCTCCCACAAGGGGAGAGGGGGAAGTGGCGCGCTGCCAGCGAGAGAGGGAGTTGGTCGCACTCTCGACGAAGTGGTCGAGCCAGCGCGCAACGTCAAGCGGTGAGTACTTGCCGGAGCGATGACCGTCGACGACCTCACCGGCGAACTCGTCGACGCCGGCGAAGATCTCGGGATCGAGCGAGGTGACGGTGCCGAAGCGCTTGGGGCTGGGCGTATCGCCGTAGGGGTGCGGCCGCTCTTCCCAGACGATGGGCATGTTGGTGTAGATCTCGGGCCAGTAGCGGTTGTTCGACGCCGAGGGGTGATGCGCGGTGGTGATGAGCAGCAGGATGCGCGACGCGTTGGCCAGGGCCTCTTCTGCGTCCCGGGCCGCCGCGCCGAACTCGCGACGCAAGTAGCGACGCCAGCCGTCGGGATCGCTCTCCGGGCTGTAGGTGAGCCGCCCCCAAACGCGATGGGTGTACCGGTACTTCTCCCAGTCGGCGTTGGGGCCGCTGGGCCGGATGGACTCGTCGGCGTAGCCGTCGCGGCCGCCGGGGAGACCGGAGCCCATGCGACCTTTGAAAGAGAGCGGCTCGCATAGCTCGACGCCGAGGCAGCCCGCGAAGTTGGAGTAGCGTCCGTAGCCGGCCGCCATCGCCGGATCACCCCACAGCAGCAGGCGCTGCGTGCCGGGCCAGATGCGGTAGACGATGCCGTAGGGACGGTCTTCTTTGAGCAGGTCGGTGTAGCCGTACCGCGTGTGGCGGCGAGAGCCGCCGCTGACACCCATGAAGCCGCGCGTCGGGCTGGCTGGTGCGGCAGTCGCTCCGGGAGTGGCTCCGGCGGTGGCTGCGCTCTGCCTTTCGCCTTGCTCGATACCGAGCAGGCGGCGACCATCGGGATGCTCGAGCGGCCGAATGGAGGCCTGGTGGTACGGCAACCCCTGGTGCTCGGCCCAGTACTTGGGCGAGACGTTGACGGTCAGGCCGGTTTCGAGGGCGGCGTCGATGGTCTCCTGGTCGATGCCCTTGGCGTGCATGTCGATCTCAAGCCGGCGGCCGGACCGGCGGGCTACCTGCGCCGCGCCGTCGAAAACGGCTCGCCAGAAGTCCCAGGATCCTTCCGGGATACCGGACTCACCGTGAATGCGGAAGGTGAGGCCGTCGATCGCCGGCACTTGCTCCAGCACGAGCCGCAGGGCGTCGCGGCAGTACGCGGCGTGGTTCTCGGCGTTGAGGCCCTCGATGTAGTGGTTGGCGCTTGGCGAGTCGATCCACTCGTAGGCGTGCGTCCAGAGCGCCAGTTGGAAGTGCAGACCGCGCCGCTTGACCTCATCACCGATGAACTGCAGTGTCGCCAGGTTCCGATCACGTTCCTCGTCCGGCAGATTGGTAGCGCGCACACGATAGCCGGGGACGTCGACGAGGAACGGATAGGCAAAGTAGAAATAGGCATCCGGCACGTGACGCGGGAAGTTGTAGCCGAGCCCCAGCGTCAGGTTGAAGCGGTTGTAGCGCTGCGTGGCGAGCTCGGTGAGGTACTGCTGCCAAAAGCTCCGGTCGTGAAACCACGACGTATCCTCGACGTCGCTGGTAAAGAGACGGGCAATGCTCCGGATCGGGTTGCTTGGCCGTTCGACGACGGCGTGCCGCGGTTGCAGCGCGGCCACGGGATCGCCGGTGGCGTAATTGACGCGGTCGGCGAGCTCCAAGACGGCATAGACGAGGCCGCGCACGTCGGTGCCGGCGGCCAGCACAACCGGCTGCCCGCCGGCGCTCCCCGTGGCGAGCGCGATGGCCTCGGGTGCGTCGGGGAGCGACACCGCGGCGGCACGCAAGATGTCCTGGGCAGCGCGCGTCGCGGGGCCGGCGACGAGAATGGTAAGCCGAGCGGGCTGCGCCAGGGCATCGCTCTGCTCCGATGACACCCCACGGGCATCAAGGGCGCGTTGCAGTTCGTCGACCGCCCAATTCACCGGCGGCTGGTTGGCGATCTCGTCGGCTGGATCGCGGACAATGCTGATAGTCGTTGGGTCAGGCACGATTCGGTGTCTCCTTCTGCTGACTACCGGCTATCGACGGACGTGGGCCAGCGCGTCTTTGACGGCGAACAGGTTGGCGAGTTGCATCTCCGAGTATTTGCGGGAGAGAATGACGCCCCTGGCGCCGCCGTCGAACGCCGCCCGCACCGCGGCGGCGGTGCCTTCGGGGATGCACTTGGCCTGTTCTGGGCCGGTGGGGATGTCGATGTCGATGCCCGGCAGGATGGCGACACGGTCGCCAACGTTGGCTACGGCACGGGCGGTCTCGCGGCGCACGTAGTCGGCCGACCAACCGGCCTGCGGCAACCGATCGAGCGGTGCCTCGTCGATGCCCAGGATGCCGTACATCAATTCAAGAGTGGCCTCGGGGCGGGCGTCGTGGAAGATGGTTCTGGCCAGCGTGCGGTGGTAGCCGGCGTAGCGCGGGCCGGCACAGTTGTGGTAGGCGACGACCTTGATGAAATCGGAGAACGGCGCCAGCTTCTGATAATCCTGCTCGGCCCTATAGAAAGGAGAGAACGAGTTGTGGTGCATCACGTGCCAGCCGACCTGCACGTCGCGCCGGATCGCCTTGGCGGTGCCGTAGATCTCGGCGTAGATGCCGTGTTGGCTGTCCGTCCAGAGTTTCTCCCAAGCAAGCACCTCGGGATATTCGAGTAGGATGCGCCAGAACGTGACGAAGTAGCCGTCGATCGGCCGCTCGTCGCGGCGCGCCGCCGCCAGAAAGCCGGCCATTTCGAGAAAGCCGCGCTTGGCCCGCTCGACGTTGGTGCCCCGCTCGTGCGCGAGCGCGCGGCAGTGCTCACAAAAGCAGGTGATGCCGGAGGCGGCACCCTGCCCGCCGATCATGCTGCCCAGCGGTCCCTGGCGCTCGGAGCACCAGGCGGTGCCGTCGAAGGCGTAGCTCTTGGTGTAGTCCTCGATAATGGAGAGCCACCAGTATTTGTAATCGGGGTTGTTGAAGCAGGGCGTGTGCGCCCGGCGGCCGTGGACGTCGATCTCGAGCGTCTTGGGAAAGTTGGGCACCAGGCGCGGGATGGGGCCGTGCGGATTCTCGTTGATCCAGGTGTAGACCCACATGCCCCGCCGGTGCGCCGGACCCATCACCTCTTCGACGATGTCGAGATCGCCGTGGTCGGGCGCACGGAAGTCGCCGACGACGGTCTTGCCGTAATACTGCGGGTGGATCGTGGCGAAGCTGCCGCCCTGGAAGTTGCGGTCGTACTCCTGCACGCCGTGATCCGGCAGCGGATGGCCGGGAATCTGCCGGCCGCCGGTGCCGCGGTCGAACGTATGGCAGGCGAGCAGCACGGCGTTGACGCCGGCCTGCTCCCGAAAGAGATCGAGCACCGCTTCGGTGCCCTCGTCGACAAAGCTGACGGCGCCGACCTGGATACCGACGAAGGGGGCACCGGTGGCGGTACGGTAGGGGTCTTTGGTTTCGGCCAACGATACAGGCTCCTGCTGCAGTGATACGGGAAACGCGCGCAATGCGCAGCAGCGCGATGATCTCTCCACCGCGCTGCTCGCGGGGAATCGCGACTCTGGTCTGCGCACGTAATGATCGACCGTGCCCGGGCGGCCTGGCTACCTAGTAGCGGTCGGCCAACCCGTCATCTACTGCCTTGTGCAACGAATCGGCGACGGTCTTCAGGCTTTCCTGGCAGGTGTAGGCGCGCCGGTTGAACTCCGGTCGATAGATGTTCCGCGCGCGCTCGGTGCCGGCGGCGAAGTTCACGCTGGTTTGGGCGGCGTTACCTCCCACGACGAGGTGCAGGCGCTCCGGCTTCTCGCCTGGCCTGGCTTTGTAGTACTTTTCGGCGGTCGCCTTACGGGGCGGGACGAACTCCCGTACCTCGGCGAAGACGCGCCCCCCATCGTCCGAGGCCATGTAGTTCAGCAAGTCCCAGGCGCCGCTCGGGTTCTTCGCCTCCTTGGGCACGCAGAAGGTAATCAGGCTACCTTCCGTCCGTCGCGCGACCTTCTTGGGCACCGGGGCAACGTCCCACTCGAAGCTGTCTTTCACCGTGCGATTGAGGGAGTTGGCAAAGCCGCTGGTGCTGAACCGCATCGCCAGGCGTCCCTGCTGGAAGAGTGCCGCCGATGAGCCTCCCCTGAAGTCGTACGGCCGCTGCGCTTTGAGCTTGCACGTGAGATCAATCACCTGCTGGAGGGCATCGATTCCCTGCGGCGTGCCCATCGTCCAGCGCTGCGGGTTCGTCTCCTTACTGTAGATCCCTTCGGCGACGCCGAAGTTGACGAGGAACGTTTGCTCATAGCCGGTATCATCGTAAATGGACGTGCCAAACTGGGCCTGCTCGGTATCGAAGCCGACCGTGACTCGCCTCGCCGCCTCGACGAAGTCCTCCCACGTCCAACCCGGTGGGTCCCACTTGTCGAACAGCGGCGGCTGCACGCCCATGTTCTTGAAGAGCGTGACATTGACGAAGAGGAGCCGCGGGCTGTTTCCAACGTTCCAGGCCCAATACTTGCCCTGGTGAATCGGAAAGTCGTACACAAACTCGTAGAAGTCCTCGCGTCTGATCTTAGATGCCTTGAGGTAGGGCATCAGATCCAGGAGCTGCCCTTTCTCCGTGTAGCCGCGCACGTAGTCGTCGTTGACCCGGTGGATGTCGGCCGGCGTGCCGGCCGCGAGCATCGCCCGCATCTTGTCCTCGTACCCGGGAGGCACGGGCATGACATCCACCCGAATCTTGGGAAACTTGATCTGAAAGTCGTTGACGACAGTCTCGAACGGTGTAGCCTGGATGTCGCCCCAGTTCATGAACTCCACGACCTGCTGTTGTGTCGTTGTGGTTTCCTGTGACTTGCCGACGTCGCAGGCGGCCAGGGCGGCCGCGCCCATTGCGCCGGCCATGCCTTTGCCCGCGAGTCGCGTGAATACGCGCCGTGTGACGTGTGCGGCCCCCGGCGCGCGTCCGGCACCTTGAGGGAGGGCCGTTCTGCCTGCGGTCAATTGGTCGATCATGCTTTTTGCCTCACTTTAGCGACTTGGACACGGTGAGTGGGATGCCCACGGCCTGGGCAGCCTCCCGCACGCGTGCGTATTCCGAATCCTTTGCTTCCGCAATACCGTCAAAGCCGTAGATCGATACCAGCGGCTTCTTGGTGTCTTGGTCCGTGTAGACGGCGTCCGGCCCCGACAGCGCGTTGAAGGCCGTCCGGATCTTCTCGACGGCGCTGGGATGCAGCCCACGCCGGACGACTACGACGTCCAATGGCGCCTCGTCCATTGCGGTCAGCACCCGCGTCTTGCCGGCGGGATTGGGCTCCGCCTTGAGGACGTTCGGCGCAATCAGACCATGCGCGCCGGCAAACGCGGCGTCGGTCTCGAATTTGCCCTGCTTGTTCGGGACAAGGAGGCGGAGCACCGCGCCGGCTGAGGTGGTCTGATAGTCCAGCCGCAGCTCTTTCAACGGGTCCACACCGGCCTTCTTCACCGCCCACGCAGGAAAGAGGAAGCCTGGTACGTCGTCAGGATTCGTGCTGGCCACCACCTTCCCCTTGAGTGCCGCAACGTCCTTGGCGCCGTCTGGCCGCACGAGCACCAACCCCCGCTCACGGTCCGTGAGCCGGCCACTCACATCCTTGCGCAGCATCTTGAACAGCACATCGGAGTGGCCGGCGGCGCGGGACTTCACGTAGAACAGCGCGGAGAGCCAGGTGACGTCGATCCTGCCTTCCCCGAGGCGGTTCAACGAATACCCGACGTCCGACGGCACGTAGGGCTCGAACTGAATGCCGCCGCGCTGGCTCAAGAACGTCACGAGCGGCTTCACCTGGTTGTAGGCTTTGGCGATGTCCATTGTTGCCGGCGTACCCAGCACGACCTTGTCCTTTTCGGGTTCGCGACGTCCTGAGCCCGGCGCCCCACCGGGTGGGCCGCAAGCCGCCAGCAGCGCCGACATCCCTACCGCTGCGCCGCACACCACCCGGCGGCGCGTTAACCGCATATGCTTGTCTTCCATATTGTGATCTCCCCGTGGATATGTGACGCACGTGATTGCGTTAGTCCTGTGGCTAGGCGACTCTCTGGATCGATGCGTTTTCTGCCTCCGTGTAGTTTTCCGCGTTTGTAGTGACAGGCACGACTAAGCACCGGGACTTGGCAACCGCGGTCGATCTGCCAAGAACGAATGCTTTGATGCGATCAATATGCCAGATTTGTAGCAGTTTATCCAGGTGACGAAACGGATCTGTGCGAAGCGAACCCAAGCTCGCGGATCGCCTGGCCGGCGCCGGCCAGGTTGGCGAGCTTCATCTCCGAGTACTTGCGCGAGAGCACGACGCCCTTGGCGCCGCCGGCGAACGCCGCCTTTACCGCGTCGCGCACACCCTCCGGCGTACACTTCGTCTCATCGTCGCCGGTAGGAATGTCGATATCGATGCCGGGGTAGATCGGGATCTCGTCGTTGACGCCTTTGACGGCGCGCTCGGTCTCGCGCCGGACGTAGCCGGCCGAGAAGCCGGCGGTGGGCAGCGCGTCGAACGGCGCTTCCTCGAGGCCGAGCAGCCGCAGCATGAGCGGGTAGACCTCTTTTGGCGTCGCGTCGGCGAACAGCGAGCGGCACATGTTCTCGACGAAGGTGTGGAAGCGCGGCCCGGCGCAGTTGTTGTACATCACCACCTTGAGCCAGTCGTGGGAGCGCTTCAGGTCGGCGTAGCGCTCCTCGGCGCGGTAGAAGGGGCTAAACGAGATCTCGTGGTAGACGTGGATACCGACCTCCTTCTGAGGATCGACCGCCTTGATCGTGCCGTAGATCTCGCGCGAAAGCTGGTGCTGGCTGTCCGACCACAGCTTCTCCCAGGCCAGGATCTCGGGGTATTCGAGCAGCGTGCGCCAGAACGTGACGAAGTAGCCATCGGAAGGATGGTCGCCGCGCCCGGCGCGCTCGTACCACTCAAAAAGCGCCTGGTAGCCGCGCATCGCCCGTGCCGGATCGAAGCCCCGCGCGCGGCCCTTCTCCTGGCAGAACTCGCAGAAGCAGGTGATGTCACGCGCGCGGTAGCGGCCGCGGTTGCCGATCAGCCGGTCGAGCGGCCCGCAGCGCTCGGAGCACCAGACGATGCCGTCGAGCGGCCACGAGTGGGCGTAGTCCTCCATCCGGCCGAGAATCCAGTAACGGTAGTCCGGGTTGTTGAAGCACGGCTTGTTGCTCGGCCGGCCGTAGATGTCGTGTTCGAGCGCCTTGGGGAAGTTGGGAATCTGGTGCAGGTCGCGCGAGCTCGAGCTCTCCTCCATCCAGGCGTAGCGGCGGATACCGCGCCTCTGCGCCTCCGGCAGGACCGCCTCGAAGAGATCGAAGTCCGGCGGAATCTCCGGATCGGTGTGGCGGTAGTCGGCCGAGATGGCGGTCTTGCCGTAGTACTGCGGGTGCAGCCGGTTGTAGGCGCCGCCGTGGAACTCGTCCTGCTCCGGCTTGCCGTGATCCGGGAACGGCTGGCCCGGGACCTGCCGGCCGCCGGTGCCCCGCGTCCAGGTCGGGCTCGCCAGCAGGAGCGCGTTGACGTACGCCTTCTCCTGGAGGATGTCCAGGATCTGGTTGACGCCCTCGTCGACAAACGAGACGGCGCCGATTTGGATGGAGATGAATGGCTTCACTAGTTCCTCCGATCGGTATGTACGCCACGGGCGCCTGCGCCATCCCACGCATACCAGCACGTGAGCACACACTGCGCGATGTGCACGTACAGAATAGCAGTTGAACCGCACTGTGCAACAGCGGGATATTTCGAATATCATCTAGCGGATGGCAATCGTGGTAGGCACCCAAGAGGTGGTGCCCCGCGCGCAGACACGGAGCCTGCAGCGCGGGCTGGCGGCGCTGGAGTTTGTCGCGCAGGCGGGGGAGGCGAGCGTGTCCGAGGTCGCCGAGGCGCTCAATCTGCCGCGCCCATCGGCGCATATCTTACTCACAACGCTGGTCAACGCCGGGTATGTGCGCCAGGCCAAGCGGCGCGGGCGCTACCGCATGGACTTGCGCGTGCTGCGGCTGGCGCGCGAAGTGCTGCGGCAGTTGCCGGTCCGCGAGCGGGCCGCGTCGCTGCTCCATGAGCTGGCGCAAACGACCGGACTTCCGGTCTACCTGGCCGTGCTCTCCGGGGGCGACGCGATGACGATCGACCGGCTGGTGCCGACGCCCCAGCCGGAAGCGCGCGCCGACCTGGGAAGCACCAACCCCGTGTACGCCTCGTCGTTGGGCAAAGCGCTGCTGGCGCACCTGCCGCCGCCCGAGCTCGAGCAGTACATCGGGACGGTACGCCTCGAGCCACGCACCGACCGGACGATCACCTCGGTTGAGCGGCTACGCGAGGAGCTGTCGCTGGTCCGCCGGCGCGGCTACGCGCTGAGCGAAGGCGAGCACCGGCCGGACGTGCGCAGCATCGCAGCGCCGATCTTTTCGTATAACGGCGAGGCGGTAGCTTCAGTGTGCGTCCGGCACTACACACCGGCCGGCCAGCCGCCCGACGAGGCCCTGATCCGCTCGGTCGTTGGGACGGCGCAGCGCATCTCCTACACGCTCGGCTACGGCGCGCGAGCGATGGAGCAGTTGTCGTAGCCGGCGAAGAACCGATGGCGAACGACGAAAAGGTGCTCGCAGTCGCTGCGGCTTCGTAGTCGTCGGTCATTCGGCTTCACAGCGTCGTGCCCTTGAAACCGGCCCTGCAGCACGGAGCGACGAGCAGGGCCAGATAGGAGTGTTGCGCCCGCTACAGTGGCCCGTTAGCGAACCTGGACGTCGACCGGGCCGCCGGTGCGTTCCGATTCGTATATGGCCTGGACGACGGCGAGGGAGTGGAGCGCGTCTTCGCCGGTGATCACCGGCGGGCGCCGGTCGCGGACGGCGTAGACCATATCCTGGATCTGGAAAAAGTGGCCGGCGTCGACGCCTTTGTCGGCGCCGGGCAATGCCCGTTCCTCGGAGCTGGGTTCGCCCGGCTCGACGCCGTCGACGTCCCAGCGCACGATGCGGTAGTTCTGGAGGGCGATCGAGCCCCGCTCGCCGTGCAGCTCGAGCACGTCGGGCTGGCGGGGCTGGACCGAGGTGGTGCATTCGATCACGCCGACGGCGCCCGACTGGTACTCGTAGACGGCGATGGTCGTATCGTCGGCCTCGATGTGGTGGTGACGCAGCCGGCGGGCATAGCCCTGCACGCGCTTGATCGGCCCGGCGATCCAGGTAATGAGATCGACGCCGTGGATGCCTTGATTGATCAGCGCGGCGCCACCTTCCTTGTCCCACGTCCCGCGCCAGCCCGACTCGCTGTAGTAGCTCGCCGGGCGCCATGATTTGAAGCGCATGTCGGCGAGCAGCAGCTTCCCGAGATCGCCGTTGTGGACGGCGTCGTGCGTCCGCCGGGTGCCGAAGACGAAGCGGCGGTTGAAGATGGGCATCAGCCAGACGCCGTGGCGCCGGCAGACGTCGACCAGCTCTCGCGCGCGATCGACGTTCAGCTCGATCGGCTTTTCGACGACGACGTGCTTGCCCGCCTCGGCCGCGGCCGCCGCGACCTCGAGATGGAGCGCGGTCGGCAGGCAGACGTCGACGACGTCGACGTCCTCGCGGCGCACGACTTCGCGGTAGTCGGGCACCCACTCGGCGCCGAAGCGCTCGGCCAGCGGCCGCCCGCGGTCCTCACACAGGTCGCAGACGGCGCGCAGTGATCCTCCCTCGGCTCGGGCGGCGAATTCGGCGTGCCGCGGCCCGACGAGCCCGGCGCCGACAACGGCAAAGCCAACGGTCTGTGTCACAGCCAATCCCCCTCTGTCTGATCGCGCTCTATCATGCCACGAGGCAGACGGAGCGGGCCACACATGGCCGGCGGGCAGAGCCTCGTCGATACGTTTGTCCGGACATGGTGGTTGTCGACGGCGGCGTCCTGCTTGCCTAGCCCGCTTGATAGGTGAAGTACAGACCGAGCGTGTAGGTCAGCACCAGCAGCACGGCGTTCGGCTCGACGAACCAGATCCGCCGCTCCGCCCGGTTGAGCACTTCGAGCAGCACCTGCCCCA
>JACQGX010000230.1 GCA_016199265.1 Chloroflexota bacterium
CCGCCTGCCGGTGCACGTCAGCGAGGCGCTCACCAAGCTCAACGCCGTCCAGCAGCGCCTGACCCAGGAGATGGGTCGTGAGCCGACCGACGAGGAGCTGGGCCAGGAACTAGGCGTCGATGCCACACGCATCGAGGAGCTTCAGCGGGCCGCACGCCCCCTCTCGTCGATCGACCAGCCGATCGGCGACGACGAAGAGTCGCGTGTCGCCGACCTGCTCATGGACCAGAGCGAACGTTCGCCCGACGAGGCGACGCACGACCACCTGCTCAAGGAGGCGGCCCAACGCGTCCTGAGCCAGTCACTCACCGAACGGGAGAAGCTGGTGCTGGAGATGCGGTTTGGTCTGGGAAACGGCCACGTCTATCCACTGGCGAAGGTTGGGGAGCATCTGGGGCTGACTCGCGAGCGGGTCCGCCAGATTGAGACCGAAGCGCTGCGCAAGCTACGCCAGCCCGGCATCAGCAACGGCCTGCGCCGCTACCTCACGGCGGGGCGGCCAGAGCCTCACCCCTCCTAAAGCAGAGCCAAGGTGAACCCCGCAGACCCTACACGGCCATCCGTGTAGGGTCTGCGGGGTTCACCTTGGCTCTGCTTTAGGGGAGATCTCAACTCCGGTAGGCAGGCAAGAACGGGGTATTCGCCGGTAACGCAGGCGCCCGCCGGGCGCACGCGCTTTCGAAAGCGGGCCCAGAGTCTCGGGTCGATACCCCGAGGGAAGCGACTTTGGACCGGACCCTGGACCGAAAAATGCAAAGAAGAACCACGGCTGTGAATGCAGGTTCCATCGGCATGCGCGCCCGCCTGGCGAGTGTCGCGGTAGCTCTGGCGGTGGCAACGCTACCGCCGGGTGCGCCGCTAGACGTGAATAGGTCTGCCGTGCGTGGGATTGCGTCAATTGGGATCTCGACCCCGGTCGCGCTGAACAGACCCAACACGTGGGTTGCGCAGACAGCTACAGGGGTTTCCGATCCCGACAGGCACCAGCAGCAGGCGCACATGGAGGATTTCCCGGCCCGTTGGGACACCAGCCGCAGCGCGTGTTTGGAACAGCCACCGGCAGCGGTGCCGCCGGATCCACTGGCAGGCGGCCTGTGGTGGTTCGATCCGCACGGGCTACTCGCCGCGAACGACGGGCCCGCCTCCCCCGGCATCTGGCGGCGAACCCGGCGTGGTGAAGCGTGGATGTGGTCGCCCTTCGACCAAGCGGTGGTGGAACATTACGTTGTGGCCGGAGATGGCAAGCCGCCCATGCCCGACTGGCCGGCCGACCCCACCACGTTCTTGGTGTATCGCTTCGTCGGTGAAGATGGGACGGAGCTCGGGCACTGGGTGTGGAACGCGGGGTTCTTCGTTCGTCTCCCGAGCGGCTCGCACCAGTGGGACCCGCGCTGGCAGTGGGCACCGGGTGGTGAGCCGATCCTGCTCATTCCGGAGGAGTTTCCACAAGTAGTAGAATGCAGCTTCGAGTGGATCTGAACGTTACCACCGTTTGCGTTCTGTTGACCTTCGCCAACCCACGTCGCAACCTACGTGCGTCATGCTGGATACGCTGGACCGACGCAGGCAGCAGTTGCACCCGACACAGCCTACTTTCACGCCGCCGATTGGTGAGCGTACCGCCTCAGCGTCGTAAGCGCGTGGTGAACCGTCTCCCGGAACGGCCGGCTGGTGTCCAGTGGCACCACTACGGCGCGGCGTTCGAGTTCTGCCGGCTCGGTGAACGCGCCACGCAGCGCCGGCCAGCGCTCGACGCGGGCATCTGATGGCGTTTCGCCCGAGGTGGCGCGAGCACGCAGACGTTCGAGCAGGAGCGATTCACCGGCTTGGCAGTGAAGCACGAGCAGCGTAGCCCGCAGCCGTTCCGCCAGACGGCGAACGGCGGCGCGCTCGGCGGCGCTGCCGAAGGTAGCGTCGAGCACAACTGAGCGGCCGGCGGGCAGCCAGCGGGCCGCCCGGCGACGCAGGGTGGCGTAGGTGCGTTTGGTCATCGCCGCGCGGTACAGCCCCTGGCCGAATGTGTCCTGCCGGTGCTCGGTGGCAGGAACACCGGCTAGCTGCTTGCGGACGACGTCCGATGAGAGGTGGACCAGGCCGAGGCGGCCGGCGAGGGCGCGGGCGACGGTGGTCTTGCCGCTGGCCGGCAGGCCCATGGCGACGACCAGCACGGGACGCACGGGAGGATCGGCATACGACCAGGCGAGGTCGAAGTAGGCCTCGGCCCGCTCGGCGACGGCAGCGGAGGCCGCTGCCGGCAGATCGGGTTCGTCGAGCCGAAAGCCCAGAACTTTGCCGCGCACATACGCCCGGTAGCACTTGTAGAAGTCGAGGAGGCGGTACAGATCAGGATCGCGGCTCTGCCGCACGTACTCGTCGACGAACGCCTGCGCCAAGTCGGCCTTTCCGTAGTGGTCGAGATCCATCGCCAGGAAGGCCACCTCGGCGACGACGTCGGCACAGCGGAACCGGCGATTGAACTCGATGCAATCGAAGAAGTGCAGCCGCCTGCCCTCGACGCAGACGCTGCCGGCGTGGAGGTCGCCGTGGCCCTCGCGGATGCGGCCGGTGGCGACTCGTCGTCGGAACAGGTCTTGTTCACGCTCGATGAATCGGTGGACGTACGCACGGATGCCGTCGTAGCCCGCAGACGAGAGCGTGCGCCCGACAAAGGGCGCCGTCTGCGTGAAGTTCTCGTCCCAGTTCTCGCGTACAACGGCACGCGTGCCGTACTCGTCCACACCCGGACCGGTGGGCACCACCTCGTGGAACTGTGCCAGGCGGCGGGCCATGCGCCGCACGAGCCGCGTCTCGACGGCGTCACGCCGCAGCAGCCGGGGGAGCATGCCTTCATCCGGCAGCCGCCGCATCCAGACGAGCGGCTCGACCAGCCGCCCTGGCCCGCCGACGGAGTAGCTGCCATCGTGCTGCACCACATGGACGACGTCGTAGTAGACACCGGTGCAGAGGCGCCGGTTGAGCCGCACTTCCTCGCGGCACGCAGCGTCTCGCTGCTCGACGGTCGAGAAGTCGAGGAACCCGAAGTTCACCGGCTTCTTCATCTTGTAGGCGTAGGGCCCGGCGAGCACGACCCATGAGATGTGCGTCTCTATCAGCCGGAGGTCCGTTGCTGGGTGGCGGTAACTCTCCGGCATCAAGAGCGCTTGCACTGCGGGCGGCAGCGACGCTCGGGCCGCTCGCGGCGGATCGGCGATCGTCGCCTCCCTGCTCGCCGTGGCAGCCTTGGGGGATTCGCAAGTGGTGACTATGGTCGCGGGGGTATTCATCGTGCTCCCACTTCGATCTTCGCATACGCTGGTTACTAGGCGGGTTGGTACGGGTAAACCGCCGGTAAACGGTGAGAAGAATCGCGCCAGCCACTTTCCTTCGGTACGTCGGCTACCGAACATCGACCTACGCCAACCTGGCCCGTAGCTTTCAGCCGACCCATCGAGGGCGATCAAGGGGTGACATGGGATGTGATCTGTTGACCATATAGCAACGTAGGGTTACCTTCCCGTCAACGTTGAGATGCTATTGTGGAGGTACCTTGGCACGCATGAGGCGGGCAGTGATCGACGTTAGGGAGGGCAGCGAAACCCAACGGCACCAGACGGTACCGCCTGTCGGAGACGATCCGGCCGGCGGAGTGCCTGTGCCGCACTCATTAGAGCGGACTGGGGTAGAGGCCGATGGGGCGCGACACAGGGTGGCTGGGCGGCAGAGCATGCGAATCGCGCTGGTGTCGCCCTACGACTACCCGTTTCCGGGTGGCGTGACCGAACACATCGCCGCGCTCGCGTCGGGCCTCGAGCAACGCGGCCACTACGTGCGTATCCTCTGCCCTTCCTCAGCCAGCGAGGAGCAGATTGACGGGAATCACCTCTACCGGCTGGGCAGCATCGTGCGCGCGCCCTACCACGGTTCCTTGGCACGGATTACGCTCTCGCTCGGCCTCGGGCGCAAGGTGCGGACGATTCTGGAGCGCGAGCGGTTCGACGTGGTGCACATCCACGAGCCGCTCCTGCCGACCCTCCCGCTCACGGTGCTGTCGCTCGCCACGTCGGCGGTCGTCGGTACCTTTCACGCCTACTGGGATCGCAGCCGCTTCTACGCCCTGGGCCGGCCGCTGCTCCGCCGCGCCTTCGAGCGCTTGGACGGACGCATCGCCGTCTCCGAGGCGGCGAAACAGTACGTCAGCCGCTACTTCCTCGACGACTACACGATCATCCCCAACGGCGTCGACACCACCTGCTTTCGCCCCGATCTCGCGCCACTGCCGGCGGCAGGCGGCAGCGGGCCAAGCATCCTGTTCGTCGGCCGTCTCGAGCGGCGCAAAGGGTTCATTCACCTCCTGCGCGCCTTTGCGCAAGTGGCGCCGCGCCTGCCCGAGACGCGGCTGCTCGTGGCCGGTGCGTTCGATGCACAGGATCGCCGCCGTTACGCCACACTGGCCCAAGCGTTGGGCCTGGCCAGGGTCACCTTCCTCGGCCCGCTTTCGCGGCCGGACCTGGCCCGCTGTTACGCCAGCGCCGACGTGTTCTGCGCGCCCTCGACGGGCGGCGAGAGCTTCGGCATCGTCCTGCTCGAGGCGATGGCCAGCGGCAGGCCGGTGGTGTGCTCGGACATTCCCGGCTACCGGGATGTGGTGCGGAACGGGATCGAAGGCCTCTTGGTGCGGCCGGGTGACGAGACGGCGCTGGCAGAAGCGCTGCTTCGCCTGCTGTCCGACTCTGCGCTGCGTAACCGGCTGGCCGAAGCCGGCCGAACACGGGCGCTGGCATTCGACTGGGCCAACGTCACCCAGCGCGTCGAAGGCTACTACTGGCAGGTGCTCGCTACTACGTGCCGGCCAGCAGCGCCAGCCGCCGATCCGCCTCGGTCTTGAGTGCGCCGTTGTGCCTACTCGTCGACGACCATGGCTCCAACGCTGTGGACGAAGTGGTACGCGTGTTGACCAGGATCGGCCTCGACGACATCGCCGGATACCCGGCCCTGAGGCGCTCGGGGCATGGGATGCCGCCGGTCTGCCGGTGGAACGCCCAGACGCGGCGCCAGCCCGCTCGGCCCAGGCGGCGTAGGCGCTCGTCTCGGCCCAGACGTGGCGGAATTTGCCGCGCCGCGGATCAGGAGCGCACCTCGACCAAGGCGGTCGCGGTGACGAAGCAAGATCGGTCCAGGACCCAGGCGCGCGGCCATCGGTCGTTAGGGCCAGCGCGTGCGCGCTGGCCAACGGCCCGGCGAAGTTGGTGCACCCGAGTCCTGGTGGTATCGGCACGAGATGGCTCGTGCGACACTCACGCCGTACGCGTCGTCTCGCCCACAGGCACGGTGCGAGCGACCACTTCGGCGATGGCGCCGACGACGATCGCGCCAATCAGTGCCGGAAAAACGAACATGCCGTCGAACTCGGGCCCCCACGTGCTCAATGGCCCCAGGTACTCGCTCGCAATGAACCCACCAATCCCCGCCGCGATCGCGGTGATCAGCCAGTCATAGCTGTAGCGAGGGGTGCCGCTGAACTGTGCGATGAACCCGAGCACCAACGCACCAAACACAAGCAGAATGAGCGCCCAAGTGCCCATACGTACCTCCTTTGCGGCAGAGCCTGCCGCCCTTTGCTGCAGGCCCAAACGACGGCGCCGGGACGGACGCATCAAGGTCGGGCCTCCTCCCTCGACACTTCCAGCATGCACCCCGAAGGTTGCAGTTCACGTCAACGAAGGTCAACACAAGGTCACTGTCGGACCAGACGGCCTTTGCCGACAAACCCGCTTACGATCTCCAGGCGCGGCGAGCGCAAGCAGCCGCTATCCAGCGCCGGTTAACCTGCCGTCAACTCAGCACCTGGCGGCCACCAGCCTGGGCAAGCGCATCCAAGGGTACGGCTGTCACAGTGCACTCGTTACGCCACGGGGCGAAGCGCTCCAGTATGGCCATCCGGGCCGGCCGCCGGGGCGCGTGCGAACTCGGTGCCACGCGCTGGCGCAACTGCAGCCGGCCTCGTAGTCACGGGCGCGGCGGCTCCCGCTGCCACCTCAGGAGCCACTGTACCTGCCGTCGTCTCTACGGCCACCGCCGCGCGCCGCGCGCCTTCCAACAGGATGCGCTGCTCGGCGGCGGCGACATTGCGCCGGGACTGCTCGACGGCGTCCGGCGTCACCGAGATGGAATCGATCCCCCAGCGGACGAGCCATTCGGCGTAGTCGGGGTAGACCGACGGCGCCTGGCCGCAGATCGAGCAGGTAATGCCGGCCTGGTGCGAGGCCTCGACGATGCGCCGGATGGCATCGAGCACCGCCGGGTCGCGCTCGTCGAAGAGCGGCGCCATCACATCGCTGTCCCGATCGACGCCGAGCATGAGTTGGGTCAGATCGTTCGAGCCGATCGAGACGCCGGTTGCCCCCAGCGCGGCGTAGTCCGGCAGCCAGTAGACGACCGAGGGCACCTCGGCCATGATCCAGAGCTGGAAGCTCTTCGACTGGGTGAGACCGCTCTCGTCGATCAGCCGCTTGCAGGTGGCGAACTCGGAGCGGGTGCGCACGAACGGAATCATCAAGTGGAGGTTCTCGAACTGCTCGCGCACTCGCAAGAGGATGCGCAACTCGAGCTGGAAGAGGTCCGGTTCGCGGGTGTAGCGGTAACAGCCGCGATAGCCGATCATCGGGTTTGCTTCTTCGGGCTCGAACTGCGCGCCGCCTTGGAGCCCGCGGAACTCGTTCGTGCGGAAGTCCATGCTGCGGTAGATGACCGGGCGGGGCGCAAACGACGAAGTGAAGACGAGCAGATTCGACACCATCCGTTCGACGAATTCGTCGGCGCGGCCCTCCTGCAGGAGTTGCCGGGGATGCCGGCCGCCGAGGGCACTCAGGATCATGAACTCCGCGCGCAGGAGACCTACGCCGTCGACAGGGAGGCGCGCAAACTCGGCGGCGTGCTCGGGCTCGCCAAGATTGACGTAGATGCGTGTCGCCGTCACCGGCGCGGCGGGTACCGCCGTGATGATCCTTAGGCCAGGCTCGCGCCCAGCGGCGGGCCCCTTGGCAGTCGCCGGCGCCGCGGATTCCACGAGCGTGCCACGTCTGATCACGCCTTCGCGCGCATCAACCGTCACCACGTCGCCATCGTGAAGGAGGCGCGTGGCACGGCCCGTCCCAACGATGCAGGGGATACCCAATTCTCGGGAGACGATCGCGGCGTGGCTGGTCATACCGCCGCCGTCGGTGACGATCGCCGCGGCCCGACGCATCACCGGTACCCAGTCGGGCGACGTCATCTCCGTGACCAGGACCTCGCCCTGCTGCAGCCGCGCGCCGTCGGTCACGGCGTGCAGCACGCGCACCGGACCGGCGGCGACGCCGGGACTGGCTCCTAACCCGCGGACGAGCACCTCGCCTTCGGCGCTCATCTCCGCGATGGTTCGTGGCGCAACAGCAGTGACCGGCCGCGTCTGCACGAAGTAGACCTTACCGCCGGCTATGGCCCACTCCGCGTCCTGCGGCGCGCGGTAGTGATTCTCGTCCCGTACCGCCAGTTCCGCCAGAGCGCGCACTTCATCGTCGGAGAGCACCCGTTCGTTCGCTTTGATGTCGTCGAGGGCGATCCGTCCGTTTGCGCCCTCGGGAGTGCGAATCAGAGCGAAGTCCTTTCGACTGACCACGCGCTCGACGATGCGCAGGCCACGCTTGTCGACAATGTAGCGATCCGGGCGCACGTCCCCCTGCACCACCAGCTCCCCCAACCCCCACGCGGCCTCCACGACGATGTGGTTGGGATTGCCCGTCGCCGGGTCGACCGTAAAGAGGACGCCCGACTTTTCGGCATTCACCATCTGCTGGACGATGACGGCGATGTGCTGATCGAACAGCAGCCGCTGGCGGGCGCTGTACGCAATTGCGCGTGGCGTAAAGAGGGATGCCCAGCAGGCGCGGATGCCTTGCAGCACGGCGTCCGTGCCATGAACGTTGAGGAAACTGCGGAACATCCCGGCAAACGACGCCGTGGCGGCATCTTCGACCGTGGCGGACGAACGGACGGCGACGAACTCGGTATCTTCTTCACCGACCTTCACCAGTTGTCGGTAGGCAACCGCCACCTCCGTTCGAACGTCGTCGGGCATCGGCGCTTGCTCGATCAGCCGCTGCAGCTCCTCGGCGGTAACCGAAAGGCCAGTAGGATCTTCGACATCGACGTTGGCCAGGATCCGCCGGATCTCGGGCTCGATCTTCGCGGCCTGAATGAACCTCTCGTAGGCCTGGACAGTCACGACGAAGCCCGGCAGCACCGGCAACCCTGCCTGTGCCATCTCGCCCAGATTGGCGCCCTTGCCGCCGGCGATCGCCGCCGAGCGGCGATCGAGTTGATTGAACCATTGAACGTATTCCACGAGGAACCTCCTACGCTCTCTCGGCAGCCGTCACGTCAGGAGCGGCCTGCTCGCTTTCAGCCGCCTCGAATTCACTGTATTCCGCGGCGCCTTCCCCAGGTGTTCCCGGTGGATGCGGCCGGAGGTGTGCGGGGAGACGGCGGCTGGGCACCCCGTAGGCCGGCTCGCCTCGCTGCATCGCATGCCGCCGTTCCAATTGGCGCTCGACGTCGTCGACGGCCAGCTTGACGGCGTGTTCGGCCGTCTCGGCAGCCTGGTGGCTGATCAGGTGCTGGCCGAGCGGACTGAGCTGTACGCGCAAGTCGACTTCGATCTGCCGCTGATCGGGATGAGGCGTGAAGGTCAGGACCGCCGCCGGCTCGGGATGGTGCGCGAGCCGGCGCTCCAGGCTGCGGAGCTGGCCATCGATGTGGCGACGCTCCGTGTCGCTCAGGTGGTAGTCCCCCAGATGAAACATCGTGTTCAGTGCCATGTTGCACTCCTTCATCAATGGGCGCAGAACGTGCGGCCATCAGTAGCGCGTCCAGGCAGCGAGGCCACCGCGCCCGAGCAGACGGGAGGCTGCCTCCCCGGCGACCACCTCGACTCTGGCGCGCTGCGCGGCGGCTCGCTCGACCACGCGCTCGCGCAAATCGGCGACGGGCTTGGCGCGTGCGCCGCAGACCGGGCAGTGAGTCACCGCAGCCGCGGTGAGGAAGCCGCAGCTCGTGCACTCACTGCCGGTGCCCTGGAACTGATCGGCGACGAAGAGGCCGTGGACGCGGCCGTCGTTGCCGGCGGCCAGCGTGTCGTCGACGCCCAGCGCGACGTGCGCGGCGCTGGCCGCCTCGAAGAGTTCCTCGACCATGACCAGCTCCTCGCGCCGCTCGATCGCTTCGGCCGCGCGCAGCGCCTCCGCCAGCACCCGGTCGTCACTCGCGAAGAGCTCGAGCTGGACCGTGCCCGCAAGCCGCGTGCGGAGCGGCCGAGGGAGGTGCCGCCGCAGCAGGGCGAGCGCTTCAGATGGGCCGCCGAGGATGAGGCGGTCGAAGGGTCGGGTACGCGCCAGACGCGTCAGCGCGCGAATCGTCCGCTTGGCGTGGCGTAGCACGTGGTCTTCATGGTGGCGGGCATAGCGCGTCTGCGCCAGCGCAAACCAGCCGCCGGTGCGCTGCTTGCCCGGAACGGCATCTTCGATAACGTGTCGCTCTTCGATGGCGCCAAGGTAAACGGTGAAGATGCGAGCGCGCTCTTTGTCGAAGAGCACGACGGCAGTGCGCTCGAACTCGTCGAGCGCCTCTTCCAACGGCTCCACGACCGGCGCCTCGGCCCAGGTAACACCTTCAACCGGGCGGACAGGGAGGGACACGACGAGAAACGAGTCCGCGTACCCAGTGGCGAAGAGCGCCAACCCCGGAGAACGGGGTGCGAACTGCTTGTCGAGGTATGCCTCCGCCTGCGCCGCCGCCCGGTTGAACGCCTCACGTTCGTCTGGTGGAAGGGTCGATCGCAGCGCCTTGCAGTTGTCGCGGAAGATCAACGCATACGCCCGGTTCTCTATTCGGCCGGGCGACGTATCGAGGAATGCGGAGAGGATCCTGTCCGCGGGCGAAACCATCTCCCGGAGCGCTTTCAATCCAGCCGGCAGCATCTCCGGCCCGACCGCAGGCGCACGGCTTGGCCGGCCGGTGGGCGCTTCGACGGTGTTATCTGCCGCCGCAGGGGGTACTTGTAATACGTCGGTCATTTCCAGCTCCTCAAGCCCATAATGACCGACGAAGGTTGCCAGCAGCGTTGCCGCAGGTAAACGCTCCGTCAACAAGGTGGCCCCGTGCGCAGACGCCCATCGAAAAGCTCAGAGCCTGCCCTGAGCGCAGCCGAAGGGGCGAGGCGTCCTCACTTTGCATTTTGCACTTTTCACTTGGTTTGGGTGGGGCTGTAGACCTCCCGTTTACGCAGCGCAACCGTCCGCGTAACCTAGAGCGCTTACGGTAACAGCGATGGGCAGCGGCGCACCGGCCAGAGAGCAGAGTGCACCGGCACAGATACCGCGAGAGGAGGATCCTGATGGCTCACAAGCAACTGCTGTTTCGGTCGGAAGCGCGCGAGAAGATCCTACGCGGCGCGACGGCACTGGCCGATGCCGTTCGGGTCACGTTGGGACCAAAATCCAAGAGCGTCTTGATCGAGAAGGAGTGGGGGAAGCCGATTGTCTGTAACGACGGCGTGACAATCGCCAAGGAGGTCGTGCTCAAGGACCACGAGGAGAACCTGGGCGTCCAGGTGCTGCGCGAGGCGGCGGAGCGCACCGGCGACGCGGTCGGCGATGGGACGACCACCGCCACGCTCCTCGCCCACGCCATCTTCGCCGTGGGCGTGCGGAACGTCGCCGCGGGAGCAAGTGCGATTGATCTGAAGCGCGGGCTCGATCGAGGCCTCATCGCGGCGGTGGATGCAGTACGGGCGCTCTCCCGTCCCGTGGAGAGCCGCAAGGAGAAGGCCCAGGTCGCGACCATCTCCGCGCACAACGATCCGACGATCGGCGAACTCGTCGCCGATGCGGTCGAGCAAGTCGGGGCGGAGGGCGTGATCTCGGTGGAAGAGGCGCGCGCGACGGAAACGTCGCTCGACGTGGTCCAGGGTCTGCAGTTTGACCGCGGCTTCGTGTCGCCGTACTTCATCACCGACCCGGAGAAGATGGAAGCGGTGCTCGAGGACCCGCTCATTCTGCTGTGCGAGCGCAAGATCGGCACGCTGCAAGATGTCCTTCCGTTGCTCGAGCAGGTGGTGAAGATGAGCCGGCCCTTGCTGATCATCGCGGAGGACGTCGATGGCGAAGCGCTCGCCACGCTGGTGGTGAACAAGCTGCGCGGGATGCTCCCGTGCGCGGCGGCGAAGGCGCCCGGTTACGGCGACAGACGCAAGGCGCTCATGCAGGACATCGCCATCCTGACAGGCGGCCAGTTCATCGCTGGAGAGCTGGGGCTGACGCTCGAACACGTCACGCTCGATCACCTCGGCACGGCGAAGCGGGTGATCCTGGACAAGGACACCACGACGATCATCGGCGGCGCCGGCACAAAGGAAGCAACCGAAGGCCGCTGCAACGAGCTCCGCAAGCAGATCCAGACGACTACGTCGGACTACGATCGAGAGAAGCTCGAAGAACGCCTCGGCAAGCTGTCGGGCGGCGTCGCGGTGATCCGCGCCGGCGCACCATCCGAGGCCGAGATGAAGAGCCGCAAGGAGGCGTTCGAGGACGCGATCAACGCGACGAAAGCCGCCATGGCAGAGGGCATCGTGCCCGGCGCCGGGTTAGCGCTCCTGCGGGCGATCGACGCCGTCGAGCGTGAGGCGGCTCGGTGCGAAGGGGACGTACGCACGGGAGTGCTGGTCCTCAAGCACGCGCTCGAGGTGCCGACCCGGCAGATTGCGGAGAACTCTGGACTGGACGGCGGGGTGGTGGTGCAACGGATGGGGTCGGGCAGGGGCCGTCTTGGCCTCGACGCGGCTCGTGGCAAGTACGTCGACCTCGTCGAGGCCGGGATCATCGATCCCACGAAGGTCGTCCGCGTCGCTCTGGAGAACGCCGTATCCGTCGCCGGCGTGCTGCTGCTCACCGAGGCCACCTTGACGAAGGTGCCGGCGCCGAAACCGGAGCGTGCGCCGGAGGAGACATACGCTGCTTAGTGGGTACGACGGCGACCCAAGCGTCACCGGTCAGGGTCGGCGTGGTCGCCGTCGTCTGACGCCGCTGTGGCCGGGCCCGCCGGTGTTCGGAGCTCGTCGAGTACGATCGACAGCGCGGCGGCGAGGGCCGGCGCCAGGAGCGCCCCGACGATGCCAAACAACTCGGCGCCGACGGCTACTGCCAGCAGCACGACGACGACGTGGACCCTGACGGCGCGCCCCATGACCCACGGAGCGATCAGGTAGCTGTCAGTCTGCTGGTAGACGATGAAGAAGGCGAGCGTCGCCACAGCCTGCAGTGTGGATTGGGAGGCAGCGACGGTGGTGGCGAGCACGGCCGCCGAGAGGGGCCCGACGAAGGGGATGAACTCGGCCAGGCCGGCCACGAGACCGAGTAAGAGGGCGAACTTCACACGCAAGAGCGCCAAGGCGACGAACGTCACCACGGCCACGATGGCACAGATCGTGACCTGCCCGACGAGCCAACCACCGGTGCGCTGCCCTACCCTGTCCAGCAGCGTTTCCAGGTGCTGACGTCGTTCCAGCGGCGAGAACGATAGCACGTAGTCTCGGACCAGCTCGCGATCTATCGCGAGGTAAAGAGCGACGGCGGCCCCGAACAGCGCCGTCACCGCGCCGCCAAGGATGTTCAGGACGGTGCGCGCGATGTCCTCTGGTGCAACGGCCGCGCGGATACGTCTCCCGGTCTCCTCCAGGACCTGTTCAGTCGCGTTCGCCGCCGATCCCTCGGGTGCGGGAAGAAACGGAAACTGGCGGTGAAGTCCAAAGAACGTCTCTACCACACGCGCTCCGAAGGCGACGAAGCCCTGGACGATCGTGTCGCCTTCCTGCACGATAGGCGACACGAGGGCCACAAGCGCGGTGGCGACTGTCACCAGAAGGCCAAGTGTGATGAGGCCTACCGACGCCAGTCGCGAGAAACCAGCCCGCTCCAGTCGCACAGAGACGCGCGACAGGCCCGCGGCGAGGACCAACGAGGTGGCAGTAAGCAGGATGACATGGCGCAGCGTATACAACAGCCACAGGCCGGCGACGGCAAGGCTCACCACTGCCACCCCCCACACCACCGTCCCGAGCTGCCTCGTTGGGGAGCGGCCCTGTCGCGCTGCCGCCCGATGTGCGCCCACACGCCGCTGGTCGGCGACCCTTGCCTGGCGAGGACCAGCGTCGACCCTGCCGAGCAGCGCTACACCATCGGGTAATCCACGTCTACCCTCCACAGGGTGATTGTCCCACGGCCGCGTTACCGAGCGGGTTGCCAACGGTAAACGGTTGGTCAACGGCGGCTGATGGACCGAGGCGGGCGCTACGGAGCGCCCACTACCGTGCGCTAGCGATGCGCGAGCGTGCGAGAGACCCGGTGCTGATTGCCCCTCCATCACGGCGCAAATCGCAACGCGGCCGGCCGTACCAGCAGCAGCGGCCGGCCCGCCCGCTGGACGACGCCGGTGGCAACGCTGCCGAGGACGACGCGGACGAGCCCAACGCGCCCATGGGTGGCCATCGCGATCGCCTCGATGCCTTCGGCTTGTGCGAACGACACGATGGTGTCGACCGGCGCGCCCACATAGGTGCGGGTGTCGATGGGCGTGGAGGGAAGACGCAGCCGACTAGCCACCTGTTCGAGGTACTGCTCTGCCTGGATGAGGTCTTCGACCGTGGCGGGGGGCAGGTCCGAATCGCCGGTCAAGCCTGGCCCTTCGACGCGTGGTCGGGGGGCCACACAAAGCACCTCTTGCTCCGAGAGAGGATCACCGGCAGCGGCGTACGGGTGCAGATGGGCGTGTACGTACGGCAGGCGCGGCGGCGGGACGACGCGGAGTAAGAGCAGGCGAGCCCTGAGCACCGCCGCCAAGTCCTGGGCCGGCGCCAGTGCCGCCTCGGCGTGAGCGGAGCCGTCGAGCGGCACCAGGATCCGTGCCGGATGATCAATAGGACGATCGCGCGGTTCTGCCGGGCAGGAGTGCTCACACGCTGCGGGCACAAGGAGCACCGGTACCGGCGCGTGGCGCAGGACCTAGTCGGCGACGCTGCCGAAGAGCCAGCGGCCCAGACCGGAGCGGCCGTGCGTGGACATCACGATGAGGTCGGCGTCCCAGGCGCGCGCGGCGTCGACGACGAACTCGCCGGCATCTCCGACGCGCACGTGCGTCTCGACAGCCACGCCGGCCTTCCACAGCCGCTCGGCCAGGGACGTCATCGGTTCCTCGACTTCCAGCCGGTACGCGACGTTCGGTGCGGCCTGAACGAGGATGAGAGGGCCGCCCTCACGGGCTACCCTGGTGGCGAAGGGCAGCGCTCGCTCCGCCAGCGGCGAGCCGTCCTGCGGCACCAGAATCGTTCTGAACATTGCGGTGGCTCCTATGTGATCCGTACTGTCAGCGCAGATGCGCCGATGGCGCCCTGGTGACGTGCGGCCGGCCGTGGCGACAGGACGTGTCCGCGTCTCACCTCTAGTGACGATGGGTTGGGAGGCCGCCGCGCTCCCACAGCAGGAAAATGCCCACGATGACGAGTGCGAGCGGCCAGAGACCCTTCCAGTACCAAGAGTCGAACCAGCCCAGATTGGCGGCCAGGACCATGATGCCGAGCGCCAGGAGGACGTAGCCGGCCACCTGGCGGCCGCGTTCGGTGTTGAGTGTCCCGGTCACCACGGGTTCCGGTTCTCCGGCGGGCCGTTCGGGGACGACGATCCATAGGATGACGTACGCCAGTACGCCTGCTCCGGCGAGCGTGAAAAGGACGAACGCCAACCGGATGAGCACCGGGTCGACATTGAAGTACTGGCCTAATCCGCCGGCAACGCCACCGAGCATCCGGTCCTGTCGGCTACGATAGAGCCGCTTGGGGGTGACCGGCTCTTGGTGCATGGTTTCCTTTTCCATGGTGTCCTCCTATGTAAGAGTCAGACATACAGTGGTCATCCGGAGCTGCGTTCAGCGCGCCGCCGCAATTGCGGCGGCCGCCGCCACGATGGTGTAGGCGACGATGAGTATTCCGCCTGCGTATTCCGTCGGCCGGCGCAGCCGCGCCGGCACCCGTTCGCGCACGAGCAGCCAGGCGCCGACGAGCGCCAGCGCCAGCGGCCAGTATGCGCCGATCCAGGCAAGCGGTGCGAGGGGCTCGAAGACGACGGCACCCATCAGGAGGACGCCGAAGCCAACCAGGCCGGCCGCCGGGAAGAGCGGCCACACGAGCGCCGGGCGGGCACCGATGAGGTAGACCGCCAGGAAGCCCAGGCCGAGCAGCACGAAGAACCAGCCTCCTTGTGCGGCACCGGCACCTTCCCCTGCCGGCCAGTACCCCTCGAGCAGCACGAAGCTGCCAAAGCCGAGCAGCAGGCCGGCCGGCACCGCAAAGCCGTAACGGCCGGTCAGGACGCGCGCGACCAGGAACGCTACGCCCAAGGCGAAGAACAGCAGGCGGCCGCCCCCGTCGACCAGGTTGGCGATCAGGAAGAAGACGCCCAACCCGATCAAGAGCAGCGCGGGCACCACCGACCCACGGCCCGGCGCGGCGACCGAAGCGGCTGGGGCGGCCCATTTGGTGTCGGTTGGCGGGCCGACCCTTGTCCCATATTCCTCTCGTTCATGGTCCTCGGCGATCTGAGGCGCAGGCAGTACACCGTCCCGCCGGGTTGCCGGCGGTCCTGGTAGGGGAGCGGTGGTACTCATGGAGGTTCTCCCTTCTTGGGGCGGTACATCGCCCACTACTGCGAGCATGCAGCATGAAGGTTGGCAGGACGGTTGCAGAGCGTCAACGGCAGGTAAACGAGAGCGTGCAAATGAGGCTGGGAAGCCCGAGGCTGCCGCACAACACATGAAAGTGCGGCGGCCTCAGGTGCGCACATCGGGTTAGCGTCACGGTTCGCTGAGTGCCAGTCTGGTGTGAATTGGCACCAGGGAAGTCTGACGGGACCTCCCGCCGAGTGCGGCCTAACATCGGGGGAAACCCCGATGCGCCCTGACAAGGGATGCCTGACATTCGAGGTGAGGAGGATCACCGTCATGGATCCCATGGCCATCGAGGCGATTGCCGCGTTCGTTGTCTTTGCCGTCGTGCTCGGCGTGCTGTTGATCGCCGCCAGCCGCGCAGCCCGTGAGCCCGGTCAGCAGCCCTAGCGCCCCCGGCGGCCGCAGGTGAAGGGTACTTCGGCTGCGCCCGCAGCCCGTCGAAAGGAGAAATGCTGTGTTACGCACGATCCTGGTGCCGTACGACGGTTCACCGCTCTCTGAGTGCGCGCTGCCCTATGCCGAAACAATCGCCCTCAGGACCAGCAGCCAGATCATACTGGTCCAAGCCGCCGAGGACCTCGTCGCCAGGCGCCATGCGGAGCGGACGCTCACCGCAGTGGCGGAGCGGTGGTGGAAGCAGGGCATCGCCGTGGAGACCCACGTGCGCAGTATCAGTCCCGGGACCCTGATTGTGAACGCAGCCCATACGTGGGCCGCCGGCCTGATCGTCATGTCGACCCACGGTCGCTCGGGCCTCGGGCGCTGGCTGTATGGCAGCGTGGCGGACTTTGTTCTGCGTCACGCCGACGTGCCGATCTTGCTCGTGCCGGCTACCAGTGAGCGGGTGTGGTCAGCCGCCCCCCACGTCCCCGAGACACCACTGGCGCGCGTGCTCGTGCCCCTTGATGGCTCGCCATTTGCCGAGGAGGCACTGGGCCCGGCGCAGGAGCTCGCCGCGGCCCTCGGCGCCGGGCTGCTGCTGGTGCACGTCGTACTGCCGTTCGCCGCCTACGGCCCGCTCGGTCAGCGGGTGCCCTACGATCCGGCCGACCTCCGTATCAAGCTCGAGCGGAAACAGCAGTATCTCGCCGAAGTGGCGGCCCGGCTACGGCGTCCGGCGATGGACGTCGCGACCTCGGCCGAGATCAGCGAGTCGCCGGCAACCATGATTGCCCGCCTCGCACACGACCGCGAGGTTGACGCCATCGCGATGGCGACGCACGGTCGCGGCGGTGCCGCGCGGCTCGGGC
>JACQGX010000203.1 GCA_016199265.1 Chloroflexota bacterium
CTGGGGACCTACAAGTACCCGCACCACTGGCGGACGCTCCAGCTCCGCGGCATGCAGGGCGACTACTCCTGGGACCGCAGCGCCGCCAAGTACCTGCAGGTCTACCGGTTCGCCCTCCGCTCGAAGGAACGAGCAACCAGAGAATAGCTTGGGCGCGGCCTCACGTCTGGCACGGTCCCATGCCGGCCAGGATGCTCTGAGATACGGCGCAGCGTTATTCTGCATGCCGGATCGCAGAGGATTTAGGCCGGTACCACCTCGCGCATGCCGAGCTCGCGTGCGAGGCCGACGATCTGCTCTTCCTCTTCGGGCGACGGCGAGCGCAGCGGCGCGGCAACGGAGGAATGCGCGATCACGCCGATGGCCTTGAGCGCCGCCTTCATGCCGCCCATGGCGGCCGCCTGCGCCGAACCCTTGGCGATGCGTGTCAGGCGAATCGACTCGCTGACGCGCTGTTGCGCCTCGGCGGCCGCCGCCCAGTCGCCGCGTGCCGCGGCTTCGTACGCATCGACGCACGCCCGTGGCACGACGTTGGCGATGCCGGGAATGGCGCCGTGCGCGCCGATCAGCAGGCCGGCGTCGATCAGCGACCGGGTGCCAAGGAAAATGCGCAGCGACGCACCCCGCTGCGCAACCCGCTGCACGAGCGTACGCGCGAAGTCGAGGTCGTTCTGGCTGTCCTTGATGCCGGCGATCGTGCCCTCCGCCGCGAGCGTGACAATCGTGTCGACCTCGACCCTCACTTTGACCGTCGAGGGGATGTTGTAGATGAAGAGCGGCGCGTGAATCTCGTCGCGCACGCAGCGGTACAGGTCGAGCAACTCATCCTGGCTGTTCGAGTAGTAGTACGGCGGTGTCACCGCCACCGCGTCGGCACCGGCGCGCAGCGCCCGCTTTCCGTGCTCGATCACCAGCCGTGTGCTGCAGTCGGAGATGTTGGCGATGACCGGGATGCTGGCGCCGGCCGCTTCGACGCACGTGCCGATCACGTGCTCGCGCTCGTCGACGTCGAAGCACGGGAACTCGCCGGTCGTGCCGCACGCCCAGATGCCGTGGACACCCTCGCGGATCAGCCAGCGCGTCAGACGGAACAGCGAGCGCAGGTCGACCTGGCCGTCGAGGCCAATCGGCGTCAGGATGGGCGGGACGATACCGTGGTAGGGAACGTTGTCAGATGCGATCATGGTGAGGCTATTCTACTCTCTGCGTCGCTCACGTGCGGTGTACCATACGCAGCAATGACGCAGAACATCGCTCGCCAGATAACCATCGACACAATTCGCGATGCGGCAAGAACGGTCTACACCGCTGCGGTGCGCACGCCGTTGGTACGCCTCGATCTCCCGGGCGGAAGCCGCGCAGTGCCGCCCGCCGGCGAGCCGCTCGAGGTCTACCTCAAGCTCGAGACCCTACAGCCGATTGGCTCCTTCAAGATTCGTGGCGCGCACAACGCGATCAGGCAGTTGTCACCAGAGCAGCTTCGCCAAGGCGTCTGGACCGTGAGCGCCGGCAACGCCGCGCAGGGTGTCGCCCTGGCAGCGCGCTTGGCCGGCACCAAGTGCAGCGTCATGGTCATCGAAACCGCGCCGGAAACGAAGATCAACGCGATTGAGTGCCTCGGGGCGTCCATCGTCCGCGTCAGTTGGGAAGAAGCCTGGCAGACGGTCGAGCGACATCACTCCGACCGTATGAACGGCGTCTTCATCCATCCATTTGACGACGATCACTTCATCAGCGGTAACGGCACGATTGGGCTGGAAATCGTCGAAGAGCTGCCGGACGTCGATGCGGTCGTCGCCGCCTTGGGTGGCGGCGGGCTGCTCTCCGGCATTGCCTGTGCGGTGCGGTCACTGCGCCCCCAGACACAGGTGTACGCTGCCGAGCCGGCAACGGCGGCGCCACTCGCGGTCTCGCTCGAGGCCGGGCAGCCGAGCTACTTTCCGGACTGGCAGGCATCGTTTGTCGACGGCGCCGGTGGCAAGTCGGTCGTGCCTACGATGTGGCCGCTGCTCTCCCAATGGCTTGCCGGATCGATTGTCGTGTCGCTCGACGACGTCGCGCAGGCGATGAAGCTGGTCGCCGAGCGCACGCACGTGATCGCCGAAGGCGCGGCCGCCTGTGCGGTGGCCGCTGCCTTGTCCGGTCGCACCGGGGCGGGGAAAGTGGTGGCTGTCGTCTCCGGCGGCAACATCGATCTCGGCAGATTCGCGACCCTCACCGGCGCCTGCCCCTGAAGCGCGGCACCGCTTCCACGGCACCTTGTCACCACCGGACCGAAGCAGTATCGTCTAGGTGAGGGCAGGAGAGCAGTGGCAAGCACGGTAACCCGGCGATCGAGAGCAATGGTCGACGTCGCGCCGGAGTTGCGCCGCCGGATCGAAGTGGCGGCAAATGAGTGACCCCGATGCGGCACCGCGCACGCGCCGCCGGACGAGCACGCGTGCTGGGGCACATGCCGGCACACCGGTGAGTGCCCGCGCGAGCACCCGCGCTCGGAAAGTGGCGCCCGTACTCGCACCGCCGGTCTCCGAGGCGATCCGGCGCTTTGCCCAACGGTATCCCTTCCCGCTTGACGACTTCCAGCTCGAAGCGTTGCGCGCACTCGACGCGGGCCGCTCGGTGCTCGCCGCCGCGCCGACGGGCATAGGTAAAACGGTGCTGGCCGAATTCGGCATCTTTCTCGCGCGCGAACAGGGGCTGCGCGCGATCTACACCGCGCCGATCAAGGCGCTCTCCAATCAGAAGTTCCGCGATTGGCGCGCCGAGTACGGCGATGCCGTTGGCCTGCTCACGGGAGACGTGACCGAGAATCCCACCGGCAGCATAGTGGTCATGACCACCGAGGTGCTGCGAAACATGCTCCTGCAGACGCCGCACGTGCTCGACGACGTCGGCTGCGTCGTCTTCGACGAGGTGCACTTTCTCGCCGACCCCGATCGCGGTACCACCTGGGAAGAGGCGATTCTCTACTGTCCGAAGTTCGTGCAGCTCGTTTGCCTCTCGGCGACGGTGGCCAACGCCGACGAGATCGCCACCTGGATCTCGCACGTCCATCGGGAGACGGCGCTGGTGACGCACTCGACGCGCGCCGTGCCGCTCGAGCACTACTACTACGTCGACGGCGAGCTTCACCTGCTGGTCGACGCCGGTGGAGTCGCCGCCGAGCCGCTGCTGGTCGGCGGCGAAGCGCGTCACCAGCGCCCCACCGGCCCCGCGCGCGGTGCCCGCAGCGCCCGCGCGAAGGATGTGCCCCGCCCGCGCGACGTGGTGCAAGCGCTCGAAGACGCCGGCATGCTGCCGGCGATCTACTTCTTCTTTGGCCGGCGCGCGTGCGAGATTGCGGCGCACGACTGCCTTGCCCACGAGCTTATCTCAGACAGCAGGTCGCGCCGGGCCCGGCGCGAGCGCATCCAGGCGTACCTCGACGTGCTGGCGACCGAGGACCGCCAGCTCGAGCAGGTGCAGAAACTGGTGCCCCTGCTCCACCGCGGCATCGCCTTCCACCACGCCGGATTGCTGCCGATCTTGAAAGGCCTGGTGGAAGAGCTCTTCGCCGCCGGCTTGATCGGCGTCGTCTTTGCCACCGAGACGCTGGCGCTCGGCATCAACATGCCGGCGCGGAGCGTCGTCATCGCCGAGCCGCTCAAGTACGACGGCGAGTCGCGCCGGCCGCTCCTTCCCAACGAGTACGCGCAGCTCGTCGGCCGTGCCGGCCGGCGCGGGCTCGATCCCAAGGGGTATGCCGCCTCACTCTATTCGCCGTGGATGTCGTGCAGCGAGGTGCTCTCGATCATCACTGGGGACCTGCTGCCGATTCGGAGCGCGTTCACGCCGCGTTACAACACCGTCGCGGCGCTGTGGGACGGCAGCGCCGCCGCGCGCGATCGCCTGGTGCGGCTCTTCGCGTCGAGCCTGCGCCAGTTCCAGATGAACGACGCGCTCAAGCTGGCCGCCGCCGAGGTCGAGGCGTTGCGCGCCCGCAGCACCGCGCTGCACTACCATTGCCCGTACGAGGGCGTGCCCGACGACGCGATTGTCGAGTACAGTGGCCTGCGGCGCGAGCTTTCGGACGCGCGCAAGCGCGCGCAACGTGCCACCGCCGATGCCGAGACGCTCCGCCGCCAGCTCGAGCGTCCGCCCTGGCCGGCGCCGTCGCCCGACGTCGTCCGGCGCGAGATGCAGCGCTTCTCGGGTGGAGAAGTCGTCTACGTCTCCGGCACCCGCAGCGCAGACAGCGCCGCAGGGGCCACAGGGGACGCAGGGGCCGCGGCGACCGCGGGCGGATCGCCTGCGGTTTCCATCGATGCGCTCCGACCGGGGCGCTGGGGCGTTTTCCTGCGCCGTTACGGCAGCGGGCCGGGGCTCATCCTCGTCGGCGACACGGTCGAGCACGTAGCTCGTTGGGGTGACATAACACGGCTTCCCGAAGGCAAGCCGGCCGTTGATCTCCCGCGCGCACTCGCCGAGGTCGAAGGGCCGGTTGAGGACGCCCGCGCGCTCGTCGGCCCGAATGAGTCGCGGCGCCTGATGGCGAGTCTCGAGCGCCTGGGGCTGCCCGACCTGCCGGGTGTCGAGGCGCGGCGCATCGCGGCGGCCAAGCAGGCATTTGCACGCCACCTGGAACACGCACGGCAGCGGCAGGGAAGCGCTGCCGAGGAGGTCGAGGCGCTCGAAGCGTCGGTGCGCGCGCACCCGTGCCAGGCCTGCCCCATACGCTCGGAGCACGAGCACGCGCTCCGGCGCGAGCGCAACGCCCTGCGTGCGTTGGCTGAGGCCGAGCGCCACGAAGCCGAGCTCGAATCGGCGGCCGCCTCGCAGGCCGAGCGAACGTTGACGGCGTTGACGGACGTCATGGCGCGTTTCGGGTACTTGGAGAGCCGGTTGGGGGCGCGGCCGCCGGTGCGGCGACGGACGCGCACGCCGCTGCTGGGACCGCGCACCGACGTCGAGGCGGGTGAGACCGTCCTGCGTCCCACGGAGAAAGCCGCGGTGCTCTCCCGGGTGTACGATCCGAACGGGCTGCTGCTGCTCAACCTCGCGTGGGACGGCGCGTTCGACCACTTGGCGCCGGCCGAGCTTATGGAGCTGCTCTCGTGGTTTTCCTACGACCGTGAGGGCGTGCGCTGGAACAACCATCAACTGACCTCGCGTCTGTGGGACCTCCGGCCGCTCGCCGGCGAAACGCTGCGTGTGGTGCAGCGCGCCGAGGCCGAAGCCGACCTTGCGATTACCACCGGTCCTAGTCCGAGTTTCTACGGCCCGGTGCTGGCGTGGTGCCGCGGCGCGATGTTTGCCGAATTGCTCGACAACATCGCGCTGAGCGAAGGCGATCTCTTGCTCACGCTCAACAAGACGCTCGACCTCGCCACGCAAATCCGCGAGGCGCTACGCACCGGCGCGCCGGAGAGCGCGGTGAGCCGGCGCTTGGCACCGAAGCTCGAAGTCGGCGATTCTCTCCTGCGTCGTGGCATCGTGGCCCAGAACCTGCGCCTGGCTACCAATCCGCCGACAGAGAGTGAAGCGTGAAGCCTTCACGAAAACAGATCGCCGATCCGCGGGTACAGCGCCACGTACCGTTCGAACGTGCGCTCGTACACCGCGCGGTTGTCCGGGTTCGGCGGGAGGACGTCCTCAAGTTGCACCATCGCGTGGCTCGCCTCGGCCACGTCCTGGTAGAGGCCCGCACCGAGTGCGGCGAGCATCGCCGCACCGAGCGCGCCGTTTTCGGTGACGGCGCAAGGGCGAAACGGACGGCCGGTCACATCCGCCTTGATCTGGTTCCATGACCGGTGCCGCGCGCCGCCGCCCGCGACGCGCACTTCTTCTACGGGCTCGCCGCCGATCTGTTCGGCCATGCCCAGGATGTGCCACAGCGAGCACGCCACGCCCTCCAGCACTGCCCGGTAGACGTGCGCCGGCCCGTGCCCCGTCGTCAATCCCACGAGAGCGCCCCGCGCCCGTGGGTCCCACAGCGGCGCGCGCTCGCCCTCGAGATACGGCAGAAACACCAGCCCATCGGCCCCCGCCGGCGCCTCCGCCGCCGTGGCGAATGCGTCTTCGAGTCCAAAGCCTGCCCCGAGCGCATCCGAAGGGTCCGGCGTCCCAAGCCCAGAGTCGGCGCTGCTTCGGCTCTGGGCTTCTGACGCGTGGCTTGGGACCTTGGCCCTTGGACTGGCTAACGTCCGCAGCGCCCATCCGAGCGAGGCGCCGCTGGCCTGCGTAGGGCCATAGAGCACCCAGCGACCGGTATCGACGATGGGGCCGGCCAGGAGAGCGCCTGGATCGTGGGGCCGCGCCGGCAGCGTGAGGCCGACGACCTCCGACGTGCCGGACACGTCGCAGCCAATACCGGAAGTACCGAATGCGCCGGTGCCGAGCATCGCCGCCATGGCGTCCGTCCAGCCGGCTGCCACCGGCAGTCCTACCGGCAGACCGGTGGCGGCCGCGCCTTCGGGTGTCACGCGGCCGATGATGTCGCGCGGCACCGCGGCCGGCGGCACGATGCCCGCGCTCACCCCGCACAGCGATTCGAGGCCCGCCACCGGCCGGCGGGTGCCCTGGTGAACGAGCCCCTTGGCCGACCACGGGTCGGTGGCAAACGTGCCGGTGAGCCGCGCGTGGACGAGGTCTTTTGGCAGCATGGTCATGGTGGCCCGCGCCAACGTCTCCGGCTCGTGCCGGCGCAGCCACCGAAAGCGCGCGAGCGGCAGCGAGGCGTCGACCGGCCAGCGTACATCCAGCAGGCGCGCGAGCACGTCGATTCCCGGGTCGCGCGCCAGCGCCGCGGCCTCCGCCGAGGCGCGCGTGTCCTGCCAGAGTATCGCCGGCCGGACCGGCCGGCCATCGCGATCGAGCAGAACCAGCGTCGGCGCCTGCCCGCACGCGCTCAGCGCCGCCAAGCGGCGAATGTCCGCCGCCGGCGAGGCGAGGAGCGTCCGAAGACACTCGGCGGCCGCCGTCCAGTACCGCTCGGGATCCTGCTCGACGTGCCCCGGCCGCGGTCGTGCCAACGGATACGGCGCCGACGACTGCGCCAGCAGCCGGCCCCGCGCATCAAAGAGTCCCGCCTTGCACGAAGTCGTCCCGACGTCGAGCCCAATCAGTTGCGGCTCAGCACTCACCCCAACGCTCCCCAACGGAAACTCACCGCAGAGACGCAGAGATCACGCAGA
>JACQGX010000217.1 GCA_016199265.1 Chloroflexota bacterium
CATCACCGTATTCACCACGTGCAGGATGTCGAGGTGCGGCTCGTCCTCAGCGTCGAAGATGGTGACCACGTCGCCGGTCGCTTCGCGCAACCCCACGTTCAGGCCGTGGGGCTTACTGATCGGCGGCTCGGTGAAGGTGATCAGCCGCACGTGCTCCATGCGCTGCGAACGGAGCGTGTCTAGCTTCTCCTGCACCTTGGCGATCGTGCCTGCATCGCCGGCCTCGATCACGACCAGCACCTGCACCAGTTCCTGCGGGTAGTTGAGGTCTACCATGCGCTGGATGGTGTCCTGGATCACCGCCTCCTCGTGGCGGGCGGGAAGGAGAATGGTGAAGGAGAGCCGAGGCGGTTCGAAGCGGTCGGGCACGCGCCGGCGGGCGGGTTTCTCCTCGTCCTCCCAGGCGTAGAGCATAATCGCGGCCGCGTAGGCGGCCTGCACGGTGAGCAGCAACGAGCCGGTGACCAGGAACAGCTCACCCAGGTTCACGCCGCCACCTCCTTCCCGATCCAGTACAGAGACGAGACAAAACTGTGTGGTAACAAGCAGTTCCTCCGTCGTTATCCACAAATACGCGACCAAGTCGCCTATGTGTTGAATGCACTAAACATGCCACATACGATGAATGATGAGTGAACATTCACTAACATTCGATGTACAGTACTGTAAGCCGCTCGTCATTTGCACCTTACGACGGTGTACGATCCGTTCGATTCCGCGGACGCTCCCTGGTGGGAGGTGACGCGCCAGGCCCATCGCCGTGAGGGCCCGTCAGATTCGTGCGCCGCCGGTTCCCCTCTTCTCCTCCCAGGGTCCGGCCCGCTGCGTTCGGCGCATTCACCCGCCTCTCCCACAAGGGGCAAGGGGAAAAGTGGTCGAACGGGGCAACGGTGCTCCAGTGTCGGCCTCACTCCCCTTTCTCCCCCGAGTGGGAGAAAGGGGCCGGGGGATAGAGGGGGACGCAGCGGGAGAACCAGCCGGGGGCGGCAACACGCGCGGCCAACGCTTGAATGGCGGGCCGCCGGTACCGAGCGCCGGTTCCCGACGCGATCAGGCCTCGATCCGGTAGCCGACGCCTCGGACAGCGATGATGCGCGGCGCGGGAACGGGCCCGGTCTTGAGCCGGTCACGCAGGCGAAACACGTGCACGTCAATCGCCTGACGCAGCGCGTCATCATAGTGGCCCCAGATCAGGCGAGCCAGGTCCTCTTTCGAGCAGACTTCCCCAGGCCGGCCCATCAGCGCCAGGAGTAATCGGTACTGGATGGGCGTCAGGTGCAGCGGCGCACCGCCCAGCTCCGCCTGGAGCGTGGATCGATCGAGCCTGAGCGCGCCCAACTGCTCGTACCGCGGGCTGTCCGGCGCCGCCGCGCGGCGTGCTGGTGGTGGCGTGTTCCCCCGGCGCAACACGGCCTCGATGCGCGCCACCAGCTCTTCGCTATCAAAGGGCTTGGTGATGAAGTCATCGGCACCGAGTCGCAGGCCGAGGATACGATCGCGCCGCTCGGTGGTGGCGCTGCAGATGATGATCGGCACGTTCCGCCGCGCCTTGAGGTTGGAGCACAGCACTAGGCCGTCCTCGTCTGGCAGGCCCAGGTCGAGAATAACCAGGTCCGGCGGCGCCGATCTGGACGACGAGGCGCCATCGGCGGCCTCTGCCGCCGGCGCTCCAGAGAGCAGGCTCGTCGCCTGTTCCGCGGTAGCGGCGTGCACCAGGTGATAGCCGCGCGGCTCGAGCACCTCGGTGAGCAGGTCCACGATCTCCGGATCATCTTCCACGAGCAACACCGTGACGCGCCCCGCGGGCGTGCTGCGGCCCGCTGCAGCGCGCTCCAAGTCATCCATCTTCATCGTCGTCGTCATCTCCCCGGTGCCGCGACGCGGCGTCCGTCCTCGACCGGTTGTGCCGCTCGCCGCACGACCGGCGCGGCACCGTCCGCGGCTGCTTCGGGTCCGTCCTCACTCTCGGTCGGCGGCGGTGGCTCGACCACGGGTAAGGTGACCGTAAATGCGCTGCCTTCGCCGATCGCGCTTCGCACACTGATCGTGCCGCCCAATTTCTCCATCAATTGCTTGGTCAACACCAACCCCAGACCGGTGCCGCGCTCTTGTCGCACCTCCGGTCGACCGCTGCGAAAGAATTTTGTGAACAGCCGCGATTGTTCTTCCGGAGACATGCCGATGCCCGTATCCACCACCGCGATCTCCACCCAGTGTTGCACGACTGGTGCCGCCTGGCCGGGTGTGACCGGTGACGCCGGTGTGCCACCGGCCTCGCGTGTCGTTGCCGCGTGCCGCTCCGGGACGGGAGCCACCGGTGCCGGTCCGCTCACCCGCACCGTGACCGTGCCGCCATCGGGCGTGTACTTCACCGCGTTCGACACCAGATTGCTCAGCGCCTCGCGCACACAGAAGTCGGAGGTCCACAGCGTAGGGAGGTGTTCCGGCGCCTCGAGGTGAATACCGATCTGCTTCCTGGCCGCCATCATCGTGGCCGTGTCGACGACCTCCTGGATCAACGGGCCGAGCGCGACCTCGGAGTTTTCGGCTGCGAACTCGGGCCGCTCGACACGTGCCAGATCGAGCAGGTTGTTGACCAAACGAAGCAAGTGCCGTTCCGCCCCCTCCACGCGCTCGACGTAACGGAGCTGTTTGTCGCCCTCCGGCGCTTCGCTACGCTGCGCCAAGCGCTTGAGCAGACTCAGATAGCCGAGCGATGCCGTCAAGGGGCTGCGCAATTCGTGGATCACGAGTGAGACGAACTCCTGCCGCAGTTGCTCCGTTTCTTTCTGCGCGGTGACATCGCGGGCGATACCGATGCCCAGGCTGAGTGACCCATCCGGCTCGCCAACGGCGGCGTACGTGAGCAGGAGGTGCTTGGGTGGCTGCTCGGGGGCGCGGTACACCACGTCTTGGGCGATGGGGCGCTGCTCCACCTGGGCCCGCCGCAGGGGGCAGCGATGGGGGCACAGCCGCTGTCCCTCGGCGTCTTCGAAGTGGCACGCGATGGCACACGGTTGTCCCTCCAGCACGGTCGACGGCAGTCCCAGCAGATCGGCCATCGCCGGGTTCACCGAGGTCATGCGCCGCTCACCGTCGACGGTGAAGATGCCTTCGCCGGAGTGCGCGATCAACGTGGACAGCTTCTCCCGCTCGCCGGCCACGGTGCGGTGCAGGCGCTGCAGGCTGGCGTGCAAGGTACGCAGATTGATGGACGCGCGGATGACGAAGAGCAGCGCCAGCAACCCCACCAGGAACACCGCCAGCCGCTCGATTCCCAGGGCTGTTCCGACGATGTCCAGAAAAAACGCGAGTGGCAGGATGAGGACGTTGGTGACCAGATCCAGACGCCCGATGCGCTCGGCTCGTACACCGAAGCGCGCCTCCAGCCAGTCCAGCAGCATGTCGGCCACGCTGGCGGCGGTGATGAAGGCGAACGCCGCGGCCAGCCACGCCGGTGAGAACGCCGCCGCTGGACCACCATCCGCTGGTCCAGCGATCTGTCCCTCATCAAGCTGCGTGGCGATCGCCATGCCGATGGTGGCCGCGAGCACCACACGGGCGGCGCCGGCGACGCTCGACGCCGGCGCCGCGCGACGCATGGCGTTGCCAAAGAGGGCGCCAAATCCGGCCAGTCCGACGGCAAGCGCACCATCGAGTTGCCACCAGACCAGCAGGACGGGAAGGAGGAGCAGGCTGACGTTGCGCCGCCCCGGGAAGTGGAGGGTCAACACGCTGACGACGCAGGTTGCCAGCCCGAGGACGCCGAACGCCAGACGCGCGGGATCGTCGGGCGTCGTGCTCTGCCAGGTGCGCTCGGCGACGCTCCACGGGAGCCGCCACACGATGATGGCCGCAGCCGCGACGACGAGCGAGCGCCAGAGCGGGAGCGCGACGATTGGGAACATCTCGCTGGTACCGGCCTAGCCACCCCGTTCTGTGATTGGATCCTCTGTCACGTGTGGAAGGTTGCGCAATGCTGCACTCTATCGCGCCGCGGCGTTCTCGCGCCATCGAAACACGGCCATCAATCGCTACCGAGCAACGAAGGAATTGGCGGCAGCGGCGACGTGACGGATGGACCGCTGCCGGGCGTGGCGCCGGCTGCCGGTGCCGGTGGAGTGGGCGGCGAGAGCGGCACGTTGATCACGGCGGTCGTCTGTACCGCTCCGCCGGCCGACCCCCCGGCGCTAATCGAGGCGCCCTGATCGGGCCTCACCGTGATGCCAACCGTCGCCGACACGCTCACTGTGGGTGGCGTCGGCGTGCTGCCCTGGCCGGACGACCCCCCGGTCGAGGTGCCGCCGGCGCTCGTCGGTGCCGTGGGACTGGCCGGCGGCGGTATGAGGCTCGCGATCAGCGGCGGCGTGACGCTAGCGACCGGCAGGCTGTTCGCGGTCGGAGTCGCCGGCACCACCACGGCGACCGTTACGCTCGCCACCCCAACGGTCAGCAGCGGTGCCGGCTCAGCAGCAGGCGTGCCATCCGTTAGACGACTGTTGTCGCTCTCGACCGCGCCGGAGATGGCCGCAGACGCGGTCTCCAATAGCGTCGCCGCCGGCTGCTCCGCCGTGGCCTGCACTAGCGTCGCCGCCGGCTGCTCCGCCGTGGCCGCCACGATAGGGTGTTGAGCGCTGCCGGCAGCGGCGCGGAGTGTTGCCGGTGGGGATAGGGCGCGGTTCGTGGCGCCCGGCGAAACTCGCGCGGTCGCGGCGCGGCCAGAGGTGGCCGCCGATGGTGCAGCGGTGGCGGCCGGCGCGGCTTCGCCGGGGGTCTCCGCGGCGGTCCCCTCGCCGATTGTCGGCGCGGTTGCTGCGGCCTGCACCGTGGCGGTAGGAGGGGACGTCGACGTCGCGGCGGTGGGACTCGACGTGACCGGGACGATACCGGGGAACACGGGGGCCGCCGGGGATGTGCGGCTCAGCGCGCCCGCGGACCCTTGAGCGACCAACTCGCCGCCGGCGGATGAGGGTGGCACGAGGCCGGCAAATTGCTCAATCGTGCGGCCCACAGGCGTTGTTTGCCAGATGATGAGGAGAAGGATACTGCCGAGGAAGGCGGCGCCGGCATACGTCAGCACCGCCAATCGACCGCGGGCGGCCCATCCAGCGGCCAGGCGTGCCGTCCAGGACGCTTCCTCTGGGAACGCCGACATCGTCTCTTGCCCAGGAACGATCGGGCCCGGCCACCGATGACCACAGGAGGGCTCGGCACAAACGTCAAGACTCGTCCAGGCCCGGGACCCGCATTCGCCACCGAACCTGGCTCCAGCACTCGGGCCTGCCCCCCGTACGGCTGCCCGACCCGTATCAATGTTACGGCAATCGCTACCGGTGTAACGCGTTCGCTATGTTCAATGTTATGGCATGGAAACACTGGTTGTCAATGCACACGCCACGCGCGGGGCGCGCGGCCGTTCTGGCTCCTTGCCCCACCAGATTATGGGGACTACCACTATGATTGATGCTCTCGCCAGTCGCTCGCCGGCGAGGGCCATACGGCGTTTTGCCTGTCGCCGGCGTACGGTGTACTATAGGCGGCAACGTCTGCAAGGTGGATGATGATGACGGTCCACCGGTTCCCCACCAATCCCATCATCCGTCCGCACATGGACGGCCGGATGGGAGACAACATCAATGGCCCGTCCCTGATCCGCGTGCCCGACTGGGTCGACGACCCCCTCGGCCGCTACTACCTCTATTTCGCTCACCATCGGGGCACCTACATTCGGCTCGCCTACGCCGACG
>JACQGX010000211.1 GCA_016199265.1 Chloroflexota bacterium
CCTTCGGGCTCAGCCGCGCCCGCAGCAACGCCGCCGGCCGCCGCGACTGCTGCACGAGCAGGGCGGTGACCCGATCGGCCAGCGCCACCAGCGCGGTCGGGTGGGCGGTGACCCCCACCGCCTGGAGCCAGACGGCGACCAACGGGTACAGTAGATCGGGGGACGGCAGGCCGACACCTCGCCACGGACAGGACTGGGATCCCGTTCATTGTGCGGTTTCGGCGGCCGTCCTCGCCCTCTCGTACAAATATCCTGCCCACTCCTATGGCTTCAGCCCCCGGCGGGCTCGGGCTAAGCCAAAGCCAAGGTGGGACCCGCAGACTTTCTCACTTTGCACTTTGCACTTTGCACTTGCTCTAGGCATCCGGCAGCACGTCCTGGCGCAACAGGTCGTCGAGCGTTTCGCGGCGGATGACGAGGCGGGCGCGGCCGTCGCGGACGAAGACGGCGGCCGGGCGGGACAGGCGGTTGTAGTTGCTCGCCATCGAGTAGGTGTACGCACCGGTCGAGGGCACCGCCAGGATGTCGCCGGGCTCTGGGCGCTGCAGCGTGACCGAGTCGATCAGGATGTCGGTCTCGCAGTGTTTGCCGGCGATGCGCACGATCGTCTCGGCAGGTTGATCGGCCTTGTTGGCAAGGAAGGCGTGGTAGACGGCGTCGTAGAGTTGCGGGCGCGGGTTGTCGGACATGCCGCCGTCGATCGCGACGTAGGTGCGCACGCCGGGTGGCTCGGCGATGGGCACATCCTTGATCGCGCCGACGGTGTAGAGCGTCGTGCCGGCCTCGCCGACGATCGAGCGGCCCGGCTCGACGAGCAGCCGCGGCCGCGGCAGACGGCGCCGCGCGAGACCGTCGTGCAGCGCCGACGTGAGGGCCTCGGCGAAGGCGTCGATCGACAGCGGCCGGTCGTGCGGCAGGTAGCGGATGCCGAGTCCGCCGCCGGCGTTGAGCTCCTCGATCGCCAGGCCGGTTTCCTCGCGGAGCCGGACGGCGAAGTCGAGCACGGCCTCCAGCGCCTGCACGTGCGCCTCGGCGTCGCGCAGATTGGAGCCGACGTGGGCGTGTACGCCGGTGAAGAGGAGACCGTGCGTGCGCAGGACCCGCTTGACGCCCTCCATCGCCGCGCCGGAGGCGAGGTTGAGGCCGAATTTGGTGTCGGCCTGGCCCGTTTGGATGCGCCGGTGCGTGTGCGGATCGACGCCGGGCGCGACACGCACGAGCACCTCCTGCGGCCGCCGCCGCCCGGCGACGAGCCGCTCGAGCAGGTCGAGCTCGTACAGGCTGTCGACGACGATGCGGCCGACGTCGGCATCGAGCGCCATGCGCAGCTCGGCAGCCGACTTGTTGTTGCCGTGGAAGACCAGCTCGGCGGGCGGGAAGCCGGCGCGCAGCGCGGTGTAGAGCTCGCCGGCCGAGGCGACGTCGAGGTGCAATCCCTCCTCGTGGATCAGCCGCGCCATGGCAAGGCAGAGGAACGCTTTGCCGGCGTACTCGACCGCAACGCTGGGGTAGCGCGCGGCAAACGCCGCGGTGTAGGCGCGGCAGTTGGCGCGAATGGCCGCCTCGTCGAAGACGTAGAGCGGCGTCCCGAACTCTTCGGCCAGCGACACGGCGTCGCGGCCGCCGATTTCTAGGTAGCCGCGGACAGTGATCCGTTGGGTGCCGAGCAGCATCACTCCTGAAATGGTAGCGATGTCAGCGCGCCGCCAGAAAAGTGTTAGCTATTCGTCAGGATTCTCGCACCGAAATTGGCGATACTGGATGGCGTACGGGACTGTACGGGTCCAAAGGGGACCCCAAAAGGGAGTGTCTGGTGGTTGCCGAAGTACTGACGTTGTCTGAATCCGGGATGTACCCCGCTGTGTCCGGCGTGCCGGCCGCGACACCGGCCGAGGCGTCCCTCTCTGCGCATGAAATCGAAGCGCTCTTCGCGCAGCTTTTCGAGCGTTACGAGCAGCCGATCTACCAGTATGTCTACCGGCTGTTGGGCGATCCCGAGGACGCGCGTGATTTCACGCAGGACGCCTTTGTGAAGGCGTACAAGAAGCTGCCCGATACGCTGGCCAAGGGGAACTTCCAGCCGCAGGCGTGGCTGTATCGCATCGCGACGAACGTCTGCCTCGACGAGCTGCGCCACCGCAAGCTGCTGAAGTGGCAGCCGTGGGAGTCGTTCCTGTCGTTGTTCCACCCGACGCAGGTAGCGCGTGACAACCCGGAACGCGACGCGCTCCAGGCCGAGACGCGCCACGAGGTGCACGTCGTGCTGGAGAAGCTGTCTCCCCGCTACCGCGCCGCGCTGGTCCTGCGCGAATATCACGGGCTGGGCTACGAGGAGATCGCCGACGTGATGGGCACGTCCCGCACCGCGGTCAAGACGCTGCTGCTGCGGGCGCGCGAGGCGTTCCGGCTGCACTACGCCAAGCTGCACCCGCAGCTTGCGGCGGAAGCCCGCGGGCCGCGGGTGTTGCCGCGCGTCATGGGACGGCCGTCGGCGAACTGATCGCCGCCGGGGCAGCCGGCTGGTTCTGCCGTTCGCTCTCACCGGCACGCCCGTCAGGCGCGGCGCTCGCTTCGGGCGCATCGGGCCTGGTCCGGCCGCTCGGCAGGGGCGCTAGCTCTGCGGGGAAGATCATCGCGTCGGTGCCGTCGCCGACGCGTCGCACGAGGAGCGCTTCCGGAAAGCCACGGGAGGCGCCATACCCGGTGACCTCGACGACGTCACCGCGCCGCAGGCCCCAGGGGGCGCGCTCGGCCGCGCGGCGCCAGTCCGATGGCCAGATGGCGGGATGATAGCTCACAAATTGCTGCCGAGATCCAAGGGGATAGGCCTGCATCAGGCGCTGCACGTCGGGGTCGGACGCGTATCGATCCAGAGATCGAGCCGGTTGGTCATCGGGCGCGCCGCGAGCCGGCTCGTCCGAGATGCGTACGGTGCCTTTTACCGCGTTCATTACGGCATTCTTTCCGGTAGTGATCGTCGTCACGGTTATATCTCCTTGGAGTACCTTACGCAAGGCGCGAACCATCCACCGGTGCAGGCAAGAGTTCCGGAGGCGTAGGTGTCCTGTAGGGGCGTATGGCGATACGCCCGACCGCCGCCCCTGGGCGTATGTCGATACGCCCCTACAGCCGGTGGTGGTCCCTGGAACTTCTGACTGCGCCCGACAACATGGCCGAAATTGCGCGGAACGAAATATCCGTACTAGAATGCTCCATCTGCCCGTATACATTCTAAATATCGCGCAATTGGAGGCCCCCGTGCCGCGGAGACGGACGCAACAGCAAATCGAATCGGTGAAGTCGACCGTGCAGTCGGTCGATCGCGCGCTCTCGTTGCTCGAGGTGCTCGCGGAGTCGCCGCAGGAAATGGCTATCCGTGACCTGTCGGCGCGCGTTGAGCTTCACGGCAGCACCGTCCACCGGCTGCTGACGGCGCTGATGGCGCGCGGCTTCGTCCGGCAAAACGCGGAAAGCGGCCGCTATTCGCTCGGTTTGACCGCGCTGCGCGTGGGGGGCGCAGTGCAATTCCATAAGGACCTGCGGGCCGAAGCGAAGCGCTACCTCGCCGGCCTGGCGGCGGCGACCGGTGAGTCGGCCAACCTCGTGATCCTCGACCAGGGTGAGGCCGTGTACATCGAACAGGCGCCCGGATCGCGCTCGGTGCGCATGTTCACCATCCCCGGCGCGCGCGCGCCGCTCCATTGCACCGGCGCGGGCAAAGTGCTGCTCGCGGCCCTTTCGCAGGAGGATCGAGCGCGCATCGTCGCGCAGCGTGGGTTGGCGTCGTACACGTGCCGCACGATCGTGGGTGAAGCCGCGCTCGAGCGCGAGCTGGAGGCGGTGCGGCAGGCCGGTTACGCGATCGACAATCAGGAGCGGGAGATCGGGGTGCGGTGCGTCGCCGCGCCAGTGCACGATGCGGCGGGCGAGGTGGTGGCGGCAATCAGCATCTCCGGCCCGTCGGAGCGGTTCCGGCTGGATCGGCGCGAGCAATTGGTCGCCCAGGTCCAGCACGCGGCCGCCGAGCTCTCGGCGCAGCTCGGCTATCGTTGCGACGCCGGAGCAACGGTCGCGAGCGTGCGGCGCAGCTCGGCCGGCGCGAGCGGCTTCCCCAGAACGGCGTCGACGGCGGCCGGTTTCTCGCCGGCAGCATCCATCAAGCTGCCGTAGCCCGTCAGCGCACCACATCACCACATCTCCACGTCCCCCGACGTTCTTCGCCGGTATCCCGCCGCCCTTGGACGATTCGTGCCGGCAAAGCCTACCCATTCGGCCCAGGAGGGTGCACAATGTGGATATGGCATCGCAGAAGCTGTATCGCGCGCGACGCGGCGCGTGGGTCGCCGGCGTGGCGAAGGGAATCGCGAACTGGTCGGGCATCCCGGTCACGCTGATCCGGCTATTGTGGATCCTGGCGCTGTTGCCCGGCGGCGTGCCGGGTATCCTGCCGTACATTATCCTGTGGGTGCTCGTTCCCAAGGAGCCGAGGCACGCCACGACGGCATAGCGGATCTGGCAAGCAGGCACGGCCCGCGACGAAGGACGAACGACGAACGACGCAGAGGGCGTCTACCGACCGCCTGCTTCGTCCGTCGTTCGTCTGGGGCAAAATGCTCGCGGTTGCCTGGACATCGTCCTACGCTACCAGCCGCTCGGCGGGGACGTCCTCAGGCCTTGGCCCGCGGTGGTAGCAGATGGGGTTGGTCAACGCGATGCAGCGGCCGGTGACGCTGCCGTTGCTGCGCGCGGCCTCGATCCCTGAGGCGTCGACCGACCGGTCCCAGATCTCCGCACGGACGAACGTCGAGCGGCTGGTATCCAACCGCAGACGGTGCTGTGAGGTGCCTTCGGGCAGCGGGATCGGCGAGTGCCGGACGCCGTCGACGACCCAACAGAGCTCCCACCGCGGCCGGGCACGGTCGAGCGCGAGCACGACCTCCTGCGCGCCGGGCTCCTGGTTGCCGTCGAGCGCGACGACCTGGCCCATGTGGTGGCCGGCGCGATCGGAGAACGAGAGGCGGCTGCGGAAGCGCACCGGATCGGCGACGTAGACGTCGCCGCACCGCAGGCCGGCGAGGAGCGAGTCCTCGTCGGGGGTGTCGGCGCGGATGTAGGTGGCGAAGTTGTTGCCGTTTTGCCAGCCGACGCGCGCCGAGTGGGCGTCGCTCGATCCGGTGCCGAGAATGTAGATGCCTTGGGCGACCAGGGCATCCCACAAGCGGAGATAATGATCGAGGTCGAAGCCGTGGCGGCCGGCGGGGAAGCCGACCTCGAGACTGTTGGCGCCCGAGGCGCGTGTCGCGGTGTAGGTCTCGATCAACTGTGTGAGGGCGCGCTCGCGCGCCGCGTCGTCCATCTCGACGCGGTTGTACTTCGAGAAGGGGTGATTGAGGCTGAAAGGGACACAATGCTGCCTGACCCACGCGATGGCGTGCTCGTGCGTAAAGCCGCTCGGCCGGGCGGCGTAGTCAAGCAAGGGCAGGCGCGATCCCCAGGCATTCTTGTGTTGGCCCGCCATGGAGATCTCCTGCGCCACGTGGCAGACGACGCCGTGCTGTTCCCCCAACTCGCGAGCAAGCGCACGTTGCCGCGCGTGAAGCGCATCGCCGGCGTACTCGTGGGTGATGGTGAGCTCGCCGACGTAAAGACGCAGGTGCGCGCCGCACCGCAGGCGCACGCCAACGCGCAGCCCAGTGAGCGCGTTATCGGCGCCACCCAATCCATCGCCTGAGGCATCGCCGGCGGGCCGGAGCTGGTGGCGTACCCACTCGTGCGCCGGAGTGAGGCGCGCGCGCGTGTACGTGCGGTAGCGGCCGGCCTCCTCGGGAGGGTGATCCTGCCCCGAATCCGGCGCGGCGGCACTTGGCGTCAGCAAGTAGCGCAGGCGGGCCTGACGCAGGTCGGGCGGCTGCTCGGAGAGCACGAGGTCGACCCACGCCTCGGCATCGGCGCTGGGGGCAGTTTCAAGGCGAACGGCGATGCCGACGGTGGCGCCGGCAAGCAGCGGCCGGCCATGGAGCTTGGCGTCGGCTTTGAACTCGACGACATAGTACTGCCAGTCCGCGTCGCTGCCTTCACCGGTATCTTTCCCGGCTCCCGCTGCCTGCCCTGCGCCGTTCGCGCTGTTCTCGCTCCCGGCCGCCGCTGCGACGCACATCGACTGCTCGCCGGCGTAGGCGTGCTCGCGCGAGAGGGTGAGCGCAGCGCGCGCGAGCCCCTCGTCGCGGCGCAGCACGTTCCAGCCGACGAAGCGCTGGGCCGTCCCGCTGGGAGTAAGGCGCTCGACGGTGGTCATCAGCTCCGGCGCAGAGAACTCGAAGCGCTCGATAAACGGCCCGCCGCTGCACAGCGCGATCCGGGTGTCGTGGTCGGTCAACCAGACCACGTCGACGCCGGCCCGCTTGGCCTCAAAGCAGTGCGCGCCGATGCTGGCCGGTCCCTCAATGCTGCTGTGGCAGTGAAGCTGGGCGCCAAAGTACCGCGGGAAGTCGAGTTCGTTCGGTTCGTTCATCACGCGCTGAACGATACCGTGTTTGCGGCGTTCCCTGCCCGCCTCTAGACCGAGTCCAAAGTCGAACGTCCGGTGTCCAACGCATGCGGTACCAGGCACTCGACCTTGGACTGTGGACCTTGGACTGTGGACTGGGTATAGTCGGAGCACCGAACCAACGTGCCGCTCGCCCTGAGCCTGTCGAAGGGCGCCGGGACTCTGTCACTTGTTCTTTGGGTGCATCGCTGCGGCGTGGCAAGCGGTCCACGCCGCGGCCGGCGGCTACGTCTGGCCGGTGCCTCGCGTCAACTGCGCGATCAATCCCTGCAAGCGCGCGTAGTGAGAACCCTTCCAGTAGACCTGATCGCAGGCGCGGCAGAAAGCGAACTCGTCGTAGTAGAGGCGGGTCTTGGGCTCGAGGCGGTCGATCACCGCTTCTTTGCTGACCGGCTCGAGGACGGCGTTGCAGCGCAGGCAGCGTCGGAAGGGGGAGATCTGCGCGGAGAGATTGAACCGGCGCAACACCTCGACGAGCTGGCGTCCGGGGTTGGTTTCCCAGACGTGGTAGCCGTAGGTGACGATGCTGCGCTTGAGGAGGCCGCGGTCACGGGTGAGCAGAATGCGCTCCTGCTCGGCCGAGATGCGGGCCAGCGTCTCGTCGTCGTCGTCGTTGCGGTAGAGTACGTCGAAGCCGAGCAGCCGCAGCAGGCCGGCGAGCTTGCCGAGGTGGGCATCGAG
>JACQGX010000218.1 GCA_016199265.1 Chloroflexota bacterium
CATTGGTCTCAAGTTAAGGAATCTCGCACGTTGTCAAGCGGCGCTTCCAGATAGGCGAACCGGTGGGCCGCGCCGTCAACGGCCCAGCCACGCCGGGCCGCGGCTGGGCGAACACGGAGGCCGTGTCCGTCTCGTGTCGTTGCGGCAAGGTCGCACCAGGAGAGATGAGCCGTGCGATAGCCCAATCGGGTGTCCACTTGACAAGTCCGCGCGGAGCTTAACTTGAGACCAATGGACTTAGCGACGGGCTCAGGAATCCGGCTACAGGCGGTCACCGGGAGACAGCCTCCGGTACGCTTCTCGCGCCCACTCGTCGGCGGCGCTGGCCCCGTACCGGCCGAGCATCGTGCGTGAGCGCCAGCCCGCTAGGCGCATCAGATCCCCCTCCTGCCCGCCAACTCCTCGCGGCGCATACCGGTGTCGAGCAGCAGCCGGATGAGCGCACTGTCGCGCCGCTCGGCGAAGCCCGGCCCCTCACACGCCCGCAGCAGTCGGCGCAGCTGGTCCTCGCCCAGCACGTCGGGCGGCGCCTCCGGAATCGCCGGCGGCTTCATGTTTGCCATCGGCGACGCCTTCAGCTCGCCGTCGGCAACGCACCAACGGAAGAACCCGTGCAGCGCGCGGTAGCGGTTGTGCGCCGTCGCCGGCTTCCAGTTCGCGAGCAGGTCGGCGATGAAGGCCTCGACGTGTTCGCGGCGTATGTTCGCCACGACGAGCGGCATGCCCTTGTCCGCCAAGAACATGCTGAACAGGCGCAGCCCCTCGAGGTACGAGTTGTGGGTTCCTATCTGGTAGGTGGTCGTGTGGAGCGGGGGACGGGACTCGAACCCGCGACAACCTGCCTCGCAGCTAGGACGCTCCTTGCGCCGTGTCACTCTCCAGGAGAGCCAGCACCGCGAATGGATGGACTTCGCGCTCAGCCAACTGGCTCACCCGGCCCGTGCCGCCTGCTCCCGCTCCCATGGGTACATACCCGGCCGGCTCCGCTCCAGTTCCTCCGGTTCGTGTTCCGTGAGGTCCTCACCACCGAACGCGCTCAGCCCCTCGGTCTCTTCGCGCCGGCGGAGCACGTCGTCGAGGAGCACTTGGACGCGCCCATTCGGCTGCACCCGACTGCGCAGGCGCCCCGTGCGCACCCAGGCCTTGACCGTGTTTTCAGAGCCCACGCCGAGCAGTCGCTTTGCCTCCGTGGTCCCGATCCACTGCGCGTCTTCCTTCGACAGCATCCGGCGTACTTCCCGAATCCGGTCAGCGATGTGATGCGCGTCTGCACCGCCGGCGGACAGCGGATACTGCACCAACTCCTCTTCCAGTTCACGCAGTGCCTCAGTTACCCGAGTCAGGATGCTCATAGAGACACTGTAGCAGGAACTATCAGATCTGTCAGCGGTTCAAACGCCTTGTCCTGGGGGCAGCACGTGCTCATGCGCCCGGCGGTACGCACGCAGGCCGGTGAAGAGGGCCCAGATGGCGCCCGCCTCGTCGCGCAGGAAGCATCCTGAGATGTCCGGGCCTGGAGCGACGAAGGCATCCTCGCCGCAGGGCCTGACCCGCAAGGGCGGCAGCGCTTCGGTTTCCGCCACCAGGGCGCCGTCGGCGAGCCGGATCGTCACCGTGTCGCCGTCCTCGCTCTGGTACCGCCCGGCGTACTCCCGCAGGCGCGCCGCCGGCAGTGCGTAGTCGGGGAAGCTCTGTCCCTTGGCCTCCAGTGGCAGACCCAGCAGCGCGTCTAGCGCACCGCGGCTAATGAGCTGCGCCGGCGCGTTCTGGAGGTTGGCCAGGCCGACGACGGCGGCGCCGTTCCCCGGCGCAAAGGCGACGTCGGCGGCGACTCCTTTGCTTCCGCCGCCGTGGCCGACCACGCAGGTGTCCGGCCGGCCGGCGTAGCCCGACTGAATCATCAGGCCATAGCCATAGTGCCCTCCCGTGGGGATCGCCACGTGCGACGTCGTCATCGCCCGTACGCCGTCCTCGGAGAGCAGCCGCTCGCCGTCGAGCTTGCCGCCATGCAGGAACAGTTGGAGGTATCGCAGCAGGTCGCGGGCAGTAGAGACCATGTTGCCGTGGCCGAAGATCTCGCCACACCCCCACCAGCGCGGTGCGGGGAAGACGCCGCGGTGGCCGTCCTTGACGCCCCGCGCGTAGATCTGCGCGACCGGCGGCGTTGGCGAGTAGTCTGTTGTGCGGCACGCCGTGCGCGTGAGCCGCAGCGGCGCCGCGATCCGCCGGCGCATGTACTCGGGAAACGCCAGGCCGCCGGCGCGCTCCACGACGGCGGCGAGCAGCGCGTACCCCTCGTTCGAATAGCTGAAGAGCCGCCCGGGCGGCGCCAGGAGCCGGTCGTCTTGCGTGGCGATGGCGTCCAGCAACTGGTCGGAGGTGGTGATGGGCACCAGGCGGGTCGCGGCCTCGCGCACGCGGGGCGGCACGTCCATCCAGGGGAGGTCGGGATCCTCGCGGATACTGCCCAGCCGGGTGCGCCGCATCGCCGTCTCGGGGGGCAGACCGCTGGTGTGGGTCAGCAGGTGGTGCAGCGTCACGCGATCGGTGTGCCGCGCGTCCTCTCCGGGAAGCCGGAAGGTGGGCAGCCAGCGCATGACCGGATCCGCCACCGAGAGCAGGCCCGCGTCCGCGAGCTGCAGCACCGCCAACGCGGTGAACGACTTGGAGACCGACCCAATGCCGAAGGCGGTGTCCGGGGTGGCGGGCAGCGCCTGCTCTGCATCCCGGTAGCCAAAGCCGCCCTCGTACACCGTGCGCCCGGCGGCCGCAACCGCCACGGCGACACCAGGGATGCGGTACCGCGCGACGACGCCGTTGGCGAACGCCTCGAACCCCTCCAGCCCCGGCGCCGCCAAGGGTACGGGAGGTACGACAGGTGCGACAGGTGCGGGCGTGCTCGCCGGCACACCCGGCACACCCGGCACACCCGGCACGCCCAGACCTCTATGCGCTTCAGCCACCGCTCTGGGATACCACACCCGGGCGGTGGCGCATCGCGGAAAACCCCGAACGCCTGGGCACCGCCGCACCGCACTGCCATTGGGCCGTATGGCACCATAGCAGCGCCACCATGACCCTTGCAGAACACCAAACCACACCGTGGAACGTGCTCGCCATCACGTCGGACGAGCACAACGCGAAGATGCTCGGCTGCGCCGGCCACCCGGTCGTGCGCACCCCGAACCTGGACCGGCTCGCATCAGAGGGAACGCGGTTCACGAAGGCCTACTGCGCGCAGCCGATCTGCGCGCCGACGCGGCAGACCTTCATCACCGGTCTGTACTCCTTCGAACACGGCCAGTACGGCAACGGGTACGTGTTCGACAAGCGTCACCCGACGTGGGCGCACCATTTCGGGCGCTGCGGGTACACGACGGGGTGTATCGGCAAGATGCACACCAATAATGAGGACTACCACTACGGCTTCGACGTCCGCGTCAGCCGGTCGATGATCTCCGACGAGATCAAGGCGCGGCGGGAGCAGCACCCGCCAACCGACGACCCCCACGACAAGGCGCTGTTCGACGCCGTCACCGACAACTGGGGCAAGCCGCCACGGCTGCGCGCGCGAATCGCCCGCGACGGCGACCTGGAACCCGACGGCGTCATGACCAATGAAGCGATCGCCTTCCTCCGCCGCCACGGCCCCGCCGGCCGCAAGGGCGGCGCGCCGTTCTTCCTGCACGCCTCGCTGAGTCAGCCGCACTGGCCGTGGGTGCTGCCGGAGGCGTTCTACTACATGTACGACCCGTCGACGATCGACTACGTCCCCTACCGGCCGGGCGAGCTGGACCACAACGCGTTCGCGCTGCGCCGGCGCCGGGCGTTCGGCTGGGAAGCGAATACGGACGAGCAGAACCGGCTCGCCAGGGCACGGTACTGCGGCGCAGTTAGCTGGCTCGACCACAACGTCGGACGCCTGCTCGACACGCTCGACGCCCTGGGCTTGGCGGAGCACACGCTCGTCGTGTACTTTACCGACCACGGCGACATGGCTAGCGAGAAGGGGCTGTGGCTGAAGAGCCTGCTCTACGAGTCGTCGGCGCGGGTGCCGCTGATCATGCGGATGCCGGGCGTGATCGCACCGGGTGCGGTGAACGAGACGCTGGTCAACCACGCCGACCTCTTCCCCACGCTCGCGGCGCTGGCCGGCACCGGCGACCGTCTGCCGGAGCGCATCAGCGGACTCGATCTGTCGCGGTGCATCACGGACGGCACGGACGGCGTCGAGGGACCGCGCTTCACGATCGCGTTCGACGGCGTGTACCGCGATGGCAGCGGCTGCGCGCAACTCATGGCACGCTCGGGACAGTTCAAGCTGATCCAGTACGACGTCGACGACCCGGGGCAGCGCGACGTGCTCTACGACCTGGAGGACGATCCCGACGAAACGCGCAATCTGGCCGACGACCCGGCCTACGCCGAGGTCGTGCGCGAGCACGAGGCGGCGTTCGCGGCGTTCTTCGCCAAGTTGCGACCGCCCCTCTTCCCGGTGCGCCTGGCGCAGGACGATCCGCAAGCCGACCGCAAGCCGGCCGTCGGCCGTCGGTTGCCGGCTGCCGGTCGTCTGAGCTCCCGGCGGTGAGCCCCCTCGTTGCGTGCCTCACCGCCTACCCCATCGCCGCAGTGAGAATCGCAGCTCTGCTCACGTTGCACGCTGCACGGCGCACTGTGTGCGTGGTCCAGGCCAACGCCAAGGCGGGACCCGCAAGCGTCCTCACTTTGCACTTTGCACTTGGTCGGGAGCGCCGTGCCGTCCGCATCGATGTCCTCCCGCACCGGAGGTAGCGTGCCGTCCGGGAATTGGGCCTCGTTGTGCCGTCGGCGAGTAACGAGGCGATGGGACGTCCGAGGAGGTGCCGCGGCTCGGTTTCGAGGCGAGACCGACGTTGGGGCCAGTGCGGCGGCCCGCCGGTACGCGGCGGCCGCCGCGCTGCGGTTCAGCTACTCGTAGCGGAGGGCGGCGACGATCGGCAGTTGGGCAGCTTGCCGCGCGGGAAGCATGGCCGCCAGCACGCCGATCAGCAGGCCGACGGCGACACACGCCAGCACGCCGGCCCACGGGAAATCATACGCCAGGATGAATCCGGTCGCGCGCATGCCGGCGACGAACACGTAGCTCAGCCACAGCCCGGCAAGGATGCCGAACGCCGTCCCGGTCGCGGCGAGCAGAACGCTCTCGCCCAGGATCATCCGCTGCACCTGCCGGCGGGTGGTACCCACGGCGCGCAGCGTGCCGATCTCCCGCGTGCGCTCCACCACGTTAATGGCCAGGGTGTTGACCATCGCGACCAGACCCGGAATGGCGATCGCGAGCAGCAGCGCGTACGAGGCACGCTGAAAGTTAGCCAGCATCTCCGCCTGCGAGGCCCGGAACGATTCCGAGTCGAGCAGCGAAAATGCCGGGTAGTCGCGCACGACCCGCTCCAGCGCACCACCTACCGCGGCGACGTTGGCGCCCGGCGCCGCGTTCACCATCAGCAGGACATCGGATGTCTCGTGGAAGTCGTTTGCCAGGTACGCCTGCGAGATGTACCCCGTCGTTAGCTTCGAGTTCAAGTAGTCCAGCCCCACACCGACAACCTGATAGGGCAGGTCGCCCTCCGGCGTCCGGAGCGTGAGCACGTCGCCAACCTTCGCCCTGAGTTGCGTTGCCAGGATACCGTTGAGGATGATCGCCCGCTCGCGCCCGATGGCAGCGTACGCCTGCGCCGGATCACCCTGGCTAAACGTCAAGCCCGAGACGAGTGGATAGCTGCCCGGGTCGATGCCGATGAGCTGCAGTTGGATCCCTTGCGCCTCGCTCGACGCCAGGCGCAGCGTCGTCAGCGCACCCACTCCGGGCGTCTCACGCAGGCGCTGAGCCAGATCCGGCCCGGCGCCGACGTTGCCGCCGCTCAGCACCAGCGACGACGGCATGACGAGGAAGTGCGCGCCGAGGCTCCGGTCCAGGTAGCCGCGGTACCCGCCCAGCACGCTCGAGAGTGTCCCCAGCAGCGCAATGGCGATCGCCAGGCCCACCATCATCGTGGAGGCGGTGATCGCGGCGCGTCCTGGCTCCCGCGCCAGATTGCCCTGGGCGATCTGCCCCTCCTGCGCCAGGAGCAGACCCAGCAGCCGCCCGAATGTGCTCGCGATCGGACGCACTGCTGCCGGCGCGATCAGGATCAGCCCAACCAGGAACAGGGCGGTACCGAGCGACGAGAGCGCGAACTGACCGGAGACCAGCGTGAGCGCCGCCACAACAATCAGCGCCACCCCCGCCAGCGCTCGGCGTCCGGCAGCCCGCGTTGCGCTGCTATCTGCCGCCGGCCGCAGCGCTTCCAGCGGGCTAACGCGAGCGGCCGAGAACGCCGGCAGGAGCGCACCGGCGACCGGTATCCCCACTCCCAAGACCACCGATGCCACGACGTTCGGCACGGTGGGCACCAGCGGACGACCTATGTCGACTCGCAGGTAGTCGCGGGCAAGCGGCGTCACCGCGGCCATGATGAGCGCAGCCAAGACGTAGCCGGCTGCCAGGCCGAGCGCCGTGCCGGCCACCCCCTGCGTCAGCGCCTCCGCCAGCGTCAGGCCCAGGACAGTGCGGCGCGATGCGCCTACCGCGCGGAGCATCCCAAGGTCATGGCGCCGCTCGACGACCACTGAGCGGAAGGTGTTGTGGATGATGAACGCGCCCGTCAGGAGCGCCATCAAGCCGAACAGCCCATAGAAGGTTTGGCCAAACTTGATGGCGGCCTGTACTTCGCCGCCCGCCTCGAGCCCGCCTAGCCGGAAGCCGTCCCCCAGCCGCGCCTGCACCGCGGCGGCGACGCTATCCCGGCGGGCGCCCGGAGCCAGCAGGGCCTCGACGACGTTGATCTGCCCCGGCTGGTTGATCAGTGCCTGGGCCGACGAGAGGGGTACGCACACCTCCTCGACGCCGGCCGCCGGGCGGGCCGACAGGATGCCCACCACCTTGAAGGCCGCCGTGCCAGACGAGGAGGGGAGCGCAAATGTGTCTCCCACACCCAGCGCAAGCTTGGACGCCAGGCCGACAGGAATCACCATTGTGCTCGTGTCGTCGTCGGACAGGAAGCGTCCGGTAGTGAGCGAAAGCGATCGGACCGTCCGCGCCGTGGCGGGATCCAACCCCACCACGCCCACCGCGGTTACCTCCTGCTTTGTGCCAGACGCCCGTCCGAGCCCCGCCGGGAGCAGGATGTTGCGGCGCAGCATGCCGGTGGCGTGGGCGACGCCGTCGGTACGCCGCACGACGTCCAGCGCCGCGGCGCCGAAGCTGCCGCCGGTGACGTGCGTCACGGTCAGGTCCACCTCGCCGGCGCTCATGATCAGGTTCTGGCGGAACGCCTCACTCATCGCCGGCGTGAGCATGCCCAGGCCGAAGAAGACCGTCACGCCGAAGACGATGGCCAGCGTCGTCAGCCCCGTGCGCAGCTTCCTGCCCAGCAGATAGCGGACCGCCAAGGCGTACTGGAAAAACAGCGTGTTCATAGGGCTGCCACCTTCTCTCGGGTCACCTGCGCCTCCGCGTCGCGATCGCCGCTCAGGCGCGTCTCGTCCACAATTCGCCCATCTTTCAGGAAGGCAATGCGGTCGGCGTAGGCTGCCAGCCGGGGGTCATGAGTCACCATCAGCACCGACCGTCCCGCCTCATCTGCGATCTGGCGCAGCAAGCCGACGACCTCGTCAGAGGCGCGCGTGTCGAGGTTCCCGGTTGGCTCGTCGGCCAGGATGACGAGCGGCTCCGCCACCAGCGCCCGCGCCAGCGCCACCCGCTGCTGCTGGCCGCCGGAGAGCTCGCGGGGGCGGTGGGACAGCCGGGCGCCCAGCCCCATCCGGTGCAGCCACTCCGCCGCCTTGGCCCGCGCGTGCTCGGGCCGCGCGCCGTCGAGCAGCAGAGGCAGGGCCGCGTTGTCCAGCGCACTGAGCACAGGCATGAGGTTGAAGAACTGAAACACAAAGCCAAGCTTGCGGCGCCGTAGCTCCGTCAGTTGCGTGTCGCTCAGCCTCGAGGTGTCGCGGCCCTCGAGCCGAACGCAGCCTTCCGTCGGCCGATCCAGCCCACCAATCAGGTGCAGCAGCGTGGACTTCCCGCAGCCGCTCGGACCCATCACGGCCACGAACTCGCCCGCCTGCATCACCATGTTCACGTGATCCAGGGCGGTGACCGCCGTCTCCGCGTGGCCATAGACCTTCGTCAAGTTCACCGTTTCGATCACCGCCATCGTGCACTCCTTGTTCGTCGGCGCTTGTCCGCCTCGATCTGCGTTCATCCGCGGTTTCGGCCAGTCCCTCTTTCGGTGCGCTCGCGCCCTGTCCAGCGCCCGGCTTCAACGACCGGCTTCAACGGCCGGCGCCGACCGGGAGCGCGCGCCCCTCCGGCTCGGCAGCCCTCGCCGCCTCACGCGTCTGTTCGATGGTCTCTCTCCGGCGTGGTGGCCGTCCCCGTGGCCTGGGCTCCGGCTGCGGCAGCGGCTGCCGCCGTACGTCCTCCAGGCGAGACTCGACCATGTCCAGCCAGCGCAGGTCGGCCTCCAGGTGCATCACCGCCTTGTCCAGCAGGAGGATGGTGGCGAGCTCCACCCGTGGGTCCGCGCGCTGCCGCTGTCCGGTGATGCGGTGCAGCTCCCGGAACAGGGCGTTTCGCTGCACGCGGATCACGTGGTACGGGTCGACCATGTCGAGCGACAGGCTGAGCATGAGCTTGATGTACGACTCATCCCGCTGATGTTCGCTGGGGACGCCGGCGTTGAGCCACGCCGTCAGCTCCTCCTGCCCCGCCGAGGTAATGGCGTAGATGCGCTTCTCGGGACCTCCTTCCTTTTCAACCCCCTCCTGTGTGACCAGGCCGGCGTCCGCCAGCCGGGCGAGCGTGGTGTACACCTGCGCCGGTTTCACGTCCCAGAGCTCCTGCCCTCCGGCGAGTGCCACGAACGCGGCGTGCAGCTCATAGCCGTGCCGCGGACGTTGCGCGAGCAGCCCCAGGAGGGCATTCCGAACCGACATAAACTACTCTACTGTTTGCTAGTCCCGCTGCAAACTCTACTACGAGTTACTACATTTGTCAAGCGCCCGCATTGCGCCATAGCCAATGTGAGCGTGGGGGGATCGTGGCGCCGAAACTCGTGTGACCAGAAGGCGCAGAGGACGAGGGTCCAGTGGCGACGGATGGCGCGGTCGGTGCGGACCTGGAAGTCCGCCCAGCCGAGTTCGTCCTTGACTTGCTTGTCGCCCGGCTCCACCCAGTGGCGCAGCCCGTACCGGCGCACCACCTCGGCCAGATCGGCGGGCGCGAACGGCGACGCCACCACCCGCGGGCCACCGGGTCGGGGCAGGTTGGTGGCCAGGTACCAGGTGGTCAGCGGTGGCAACGTCGCCGGATCGGTGGTGGCCACCACCAGGCGCACCGCCGCGTCGGGGCCGTACCCGGCGAAGCGCGCCTCGGCGGTCCACCAGCCCTCAGTGTGCCCGTCGCGGTAGTGCCGGACCACCGGCGTCCCGTCCCCGGGCCGCGCGGGGCCGTCCCCGCGCAGGCGCCGGGCCGCGTCCTGGGGCGTCTCGGCCTCGCCCTCGCGCACCCACGCGCCCTTGCGCGGCTTGAGCGCCAGGACGTACGGCCGCCGCGCCTGCCCCAGGGCCAGCTCAAAGTCGAGGTTGTCGCCGTTGAAGCAGTCGGCCACGATGGCCCGGAACCGGACGCCGGCGGCGATGGCCCGGTCAACCAGGTCGAGGGCCAGTTGGGGTGTGGTCCGGAAGGCCGGATCCCGCCGCCCCTTGGGCAGCCGCGCCCCCAGTACTGGCTCCGTGACGGCCAAGGCGGTCAGCGTCTTGTTTCGGTCCCGGGGCAACAACAGCCCCGCCAGGTACTCGCGGAACGCCCGCCGCTGCGCCAGCGACTCGAAGCAGTCGTCGAACGTCCGCGCATACCCCCTCGAGCGGCCCCGGTGCCTCGGGGCACGGCTTCCGTGCGGTCATCGTGCAGTCCTCACTCCCCGTTTTCACCCTCCAACGACTCCGCCCTTCGCTTCGGCCAGTTACAAGCCGGTAACCGACCAGCCGCGGGCCCACGTGGGAGGATAGCGGCCGGCGACGATGGCCTCGTGCCGCGGCCCCAGCGGCCCCTGAAGGCCGCCCGTATTGAACCGAAGAGCGGCCTCCGTGGCGTGGCCGATGCCGGTCAGGCCAATGATCGTCAGGAAGTTGTGGAAGAAGACGAAGTGCTCCGCCCACCGGTCCGCTCGAGGATCGTACAGGCCGTACGCGTGGGCCCCCACCCGCCGCGACACGCGCTGCCCCTTGCCACCATTGCAGAACGGGCAGCACCAGGCGAAGTTGTCGAGATGCTCTGGGCCGGACCGTCCCGTGCGTGGCGTCACGGTGGGAATGCGACCGGCTGCGTAGGCGTCCCACAGCCCTGGCGGAACAATGTGGTCGACGTGGAACTGGCCTACGGTCGGCAGCAGACAGTACTCACAGGCGTCACGCGCGCGTAACCGAACGACGAGCCGGACGATGTCGTCATGGACGTCGTGCCCGGGGTATGCCGCCAATGCATCGAACAGCGCCCGAAGGCCTGGGCTCCCGCTCACTCGGCGTCGACCGTATCGGACGCACGACCGGCCCGCGCCTGCGCCACGACGCGCTCGCGCCACCGCGGATCGGTGGTGAATACGTGCCATTCCCCGACGGCTCGCTCATAGTCGGACTGGACTTCGCGATGCGCCTGCTCGACTGAGATGCCGCGCTGGCGGGCGATATCGTGGAGGTAATAATCGTGTAGCCGCCGGCCGTACTCGGCCACCAACGCCCTGAGCTCGGCTTGCTCCGCCCGCGTGAGGCGCCGGCGGTCCTGCTCGTCGAGCAGCGCCGCCAAGCGTCGGCTGCGCTCCGGTGGGAGCTCTGCCCGTTGCGGCTCGTCGGCTCCGGTGGCCGGCGTCACATGTACGTCGAACAGGTCGCCCAGGCCAACCCCCAAGACGACCGCAGCCGCACCGGCAATCTCCAAGTCGGCACGCTGCACTGCGTGCGACGAGCTCAGCCGGTATAGGGTCTTACGATCGACGGCGACGCCGAACCGCGCCTCGATCCGCCGCTCGAGCTCGGCAACCGTCAGGTTGCGCTCCTGGAGCAATTCGCCCAGACGAGGATACACAGCGACCGCCATAGCGTTACTCCAGTCACAGAGATTATAGCCATCTGTCCGCCTACACGACACCCGACTCCGCCTACACGAACAGGGCTATCGCCTTTATGTGCGCTTGCCGATGCGGGGGCGTGCGGCTGACACTGGCAGTCGGCTCAGCCGGTCGCTGACGAGGGATGATTGCCATGGACCAGCCGGACCACGTGGACCAGCCGGTGGAGCCGGTGGGCAGTATCATGAGCGCCGCGGCTTCCGCCGCTCAGCCCACTGCGCCGTAGATCGCGCGCGCTCGCGCTGCGACATTCGCCAGATGTCCAGGATGCATCCTGACTCGCATAGCCGGTCCTGCGAAAGGACGGGCAGGTGAACACGTTGCCGAGGCCAAAGAGAGAGTACGTCTCATCGGCATGCCTCGTGGTCAGCTCGATGACCGCGGCATAGCTGATAAGGAGGTTATCCAGAGCCGGCGCGAAGTGGACCGGGCGCAGGTACGCCTCGTATGTCTCTCGTAGCAGGCCATTGTTGATCCACGGCCAGAAGGTGCAAAGTGACGATACCTGTGGGTTTCACTTTGGCTTCAGTCTAGGAATGCACCTCTACCCGTTGGAGAGCGGCCCTAAAGGAGTCCACTCGTTGCCTGTACTGCAGGGCGCTCAAGCGCAGCACGCGCTCGTCCGCGTGAATAGGCTTGCCAGGAGCAGGGTCGCCGTAATAGCGGGGTTTGATGTGACAGTGCAGGTGCGGCACGGCGTTGCCCAGGATCTCAAAGTTCATCTTCACCGCATTGAAGACAGCTTCGAGCGCCTGGGCCGCGCGCATCATGTCAGCAAAGAAGGCAACCCGCTCCTCCCGGTTGAGGTCGTACGGCTCGCGGACGTGTCTGGTGCACACCAGCACGCAGTAGCCGGATACGGACTGGTTGACTGGGAGCCACAACTGGCTCACGGCCAGATCAGCAACCGTGTACCGGTACTCGTTAGAGGGCTCAACCGAAGCGAGATCACGACAGAGCGGACAACCTTCACCTCGCACTCGTACCGGCCAGCTAACCACGACGTGGCCACGCTCGTTATTAGAGCGTGATGGTAAGGATTTCTCAGCACACCCTGTTACGTCTGCTATTGCTCTTCGCTCTGCTCCTATCGGTGCTCCAGCCGCTCGACGTACTCGCGAGCGGAAATGCCGCACCGGCAGAATCGGCGCTTGAGGCTCCCGCCGAACAGCAGCCGGACTTGCCGTACTTCCCGGAAACCGGGTATGGCATCGCCAACGCGCAGTTTGCCGACTACTTTGCCAAGCGCGGCGGCGTGCGCACGTTCGGGTATCCGGTGTCGCGCGGGTTTCAGTTCCTCGGTACCGACGTACAGTTCTTCCAGCGCCAGATCATGCAGATCCGTCCCGACGGGCTGGTCGGCACGCTCAACATTCTCGACGCCGACTTGATGCCGTACACGCGGATCAACGGCTCGGAGTTCCCGGCCGGCGATGCCACGCTGATCGCCGGCGCACCCAGCCCGGATATGGCCGGTTACGCCGAAAAGATCATCGACTTCGTCATGGCCAGCACGTCCGATACCTGGGAAGGCCAGCGGGTCAACTTCGGCCAGACCTTCTCCAACACCGTTAAGTACGAAGAGGCGTTCCCCGATCGGGCGCTCGGCCCGGGCATCATGCCGAGCATCAACCTCGAGCTGTGGGGGATTCCCACCAGCCGGCCGGCCGCCGATCCGTCCAACGGCGGGTTCGTGTACCAGCGGTACCAGCGCGGCATCATGCATTACGACGCCGCGACTGGGGCGACCCAGGGACTGCTGCTGGCCGATTACTTGAAGGCGATCCTGACCGGTGAAAACCTGCCGCCGGATTTGGACGAACAGGCGCGCACAAGCCGCTTCTACCGGCAATACGATCCACGCCGGCCGGGCAGCGTCGCCCGCCCGCTCGAGTTGCCCGGCACCGACATGACCGGCGCCTTCGTCCTGGACTCCCTCACCGGTACGTCCACGCCGCCGCCGGTCGCGGTTCCGGCCCGTCGCGTCGCGCCGGCGTACGATCCGGCGAGGCTGGGCTACGGTATGGCGGCGCACCTGTACTACCAGGACAAGGGACGCGTCACGCGCCTGGTGAACGAGGCCGGCTTCGGCTGGATCAAGCAGCAGGTGCGCTGGAGCGACGTCGAGCGCGTGAAGGGACAGCCGGACTTTTCCGAGCTCGACGGCATCATCGACCACGCCCTTGCCGCCAATCTCAACATCATGTTCAGTGTCGTCACGTCGCCGGCGTGGTCGCGCGCCGACGGACGTGCCGACGGCCCGCCAGACAACTATGCCGACTTCGCCGCGTTCATGGGCACGCTGGCGTCTCGCTACAAGGACCAGGTGCGCACGTACGAGGTGTGGAACGAGCAAAACTTCAGCCGCGAGTGGGGCGGCGGCACGATCGACGCCGGGCAGTACGTCGAGCTGCTCAAGCTAGCGTACCCGGCGATCAAGGCGGCCGATCCGAACGCGATTGTGCTCACAGGCGCGCTCACACCCACCGGCTTTGTCGACCCCAACGTCGCGATCGACGACGTGCTCTACTTTGAGCAGATGTACCAGTACCAGGGCGGCATCATCCGCGCCTACTCCGACGGCGTCGCCGCGCACGCCGGCGGGTTCAATAATCCGCCGGAGGACGATCCCACGACGCGCACCGTCCCGTCGACGACGTTCAAGGGGCACTGGAGCCTCTACTTCCGGCGCATCGAGCAGCTACGCGACGTCATGGTCAAGTACGGCGATGCGTCGAAGAGGATGTGGCTCACCGAGTTCGGCTGGAGCACGGCGAACTTCGCGCCCGGGTACGAATACGGCAAAGACAACAGCGAGACCGATCAGGCGAATTACCTGCTGCGCGCCTTCCAGTTGGCCAGGACGCGCTACCCGTGGATGGGCGTGATGTTCGTCTGGAATCTCAACTTCGCCACGATGCCTGACTTGCCCTACACCGACGAGAAGCCACCGTTCGCCATCCTGAACCCAAACTTCACGCCTCGGCCGGCATACCTCGCCCTTAGAGCGATGCCCAAGTAGGGCAGGGCGGGTTTTCACCGCAGAGACGCAGAGACGGAGAGGGGGGGCGGCGTAAGCTAGTATAGGGTGA
>JACQGX010000220.1 GCA_016199265.1 Chloroflexota bacterium
GCAACGTACCGAGCGTTCGCGCCGAGCAGGCCACCAAGGCCAATCGCTACGTACGGCGCAAGGCGGGAGCGCCAGGCCGGCACGACCGAGGGCCTAAACCGAGTGCAAAATGCAAAATGCAAAATGCAAAGTGAGGCGGCCTGTGGGTTCCACCGTGGCTTTGGTTTAGCCGCCGGTGCGGATCCATCCTCTGGCGCGTGGCGCAGCTTCGCTTCAGCCACTACTTCCGATTCCACCAGGCGTACCAGTTCAGGCCCGCCAGCCGAGCGCGGTTGCCAGCAGGATACCCGCGGCCGTCCCGACGAGGCAAAGCAGGACGTTGCCGAGCACGTTTGCCAGCGCCGGGAGATGATCGCGCTCGCGCATGAGCGCGACCGATTCGAAGGCAAAGGTCGAGAAGGTAGTATACGCGCCGCAGAAGCCGGTGCCCACCAACAGGCGCGCATCGGCGCTGCCTCCGGGGCGCGTCCCTAACAGCGCCAGCGTGACCCCCAGTAAGAGGCTGCCGGTGATGTTGACGATCAGCGTCCCATAGGGAAACGCTGCGGGCCAGCGGCCGGCGGCCCAGACTGACAGCAGATACCGAGCATTCGCGCCCAGAACGCCGCCGAGCCCAATCAGCAGATACGTGCGCATTATGCCTGAACGACCCGGAAGGGTCTTTCAGACGATACCACGCAGTGCTACACTGGTAGAAGGAGTATCGTCGGATCGTCCAGGCGACGTGAGGCGATGTGCTCTCGAGCGATGAGGCTCGCTCGGCAGGCGCATCTCGTCATTCTGCGATCCTGCCACCACGCCGGGTCATCCTCGGCTGATGGCCTCTACCCTGGCCAATCGGCCGCCGCGGCGCTGTTCGTGGTGAGCGGGTAGAGGCACACCCCTCACGACGTCGCCGGCACCTCAACCGTGCCGCCGCGGCCGGTGACCGTGACTTGCGACTGTGTTGTGACTGTGGGGGAGTAGACATGCCAGCCGCCGGTACCGGCAGTGATTTCTACGGCAAGCTCGATGGCGTATCCGGCGCCGGCCGCGCCGGCACGGCGAGCAGTGCTGCCGGAAAGGGGCGGCACAGCCTCTACTACAACCTGGTCGATGCATTCGAGCAACGCGGCTGCCCCATCTGCCGCCTTGGCCTGGTCAGCACGTATCGCTGGCTCGACGCGTTTGCCTACGAGTCGGTCAACGATTTCAACATCCGGGCGTCGCTGCGAGCCTCCAAGGGGTTCTGCACCACCCATGCCTGGCAACTCCTGGACGACGTACACGACCTCCTCGGCTCGGCCATCGTCTACCGCGACGTGATCCACACCTCGTTGCCTGGGGTACGCGCCGCGGTGCACCGGCCGGCCGCGCTCGAACCGGCCGGGATCTGCCGCGCCTGTGCGGCGCTCGACGAGTCGTGCGCGCGGTATCTCGACGTCTTCCGCGAGTCGCTGCCTGACCGGAACTTCCGCGTAGCCTACGCGTCGGGCCAAACGGCGCTGTGCCTACCCCACGCACGGCGCCTGCTCGAGCGTCTCTCACGCCGAGAGATCGCTGCGGATGCTGCGCGGTTAGTGGCCGCACGCTGGCAGGCAGCGCTCCATCCGGTGAACGTGGCCGATGGCGCGGGTGGCGGGGGAGCCAACGGCCGAGGCCCGCGGCGCTATCGCGGCGTCGCCGGCGCCACCACGACCTTCAGCGCCGCCAGCTTCGCGGCGCCGGAGCCAGCGATCCTCCGCGATCCGGCCGTCGTGCCGCTCGAGATCCTGGTGGGCCGGCTGCGCACGGCGACGCTCCGCAGCGGCTTGCGCACCATGGGCGAGCTAGAAGTTCCGCCAGCAGCAGACGTGACGCACGGGGAACCCGAGTGGGAGGCCGCGTGTGAACCCGGCGCCTGCCCGATCTGCCGGTTGACCCTCTTCCAGGAAGAACGCCGTCTACACCAAGTGCAAAGTGCAACGTGCAACGTGCAACGTGAGGGGGCCTGGGGCTTTCAGCTTGGCTCTGGTTTGGGCGACGAAGAGGCCGCCGGTGCCCTGGCGGAGGATGAAGTGCGGGCGCTCTGTAACGCCCATGCTTGGCGCCTGGCAGAGCGCGGCCATGCCGGCGCACTCGTGCCGGCCTGCTCCAGGGCAGTGGATGCGGCGACCGGTGCGCTGGCGGCGGCCGAGGCACCGCGCGAGGCGAGCCCAAGGATCGGCGGATGGCCCGGGCTGGCGGCCCTCCTTGGCTCAAGCGCAACTGCTGGGGAGCGTTTGGCGGCGCACCTCGACGTGGAAGCCGATTGTGCCTGGTGCGTCGAGCGTGCGGCGGCCGAAGCGGCGTACGTAGATCGGCTGCTCAGCGACGTTCGCCGGCGCCCGGAAATGCTATCCCTCGTCGGTCGCAGCGGTGGCCTCTGCCGGCTGCACTTCGTACGCGCGATGGAGCGGGGCGGAGGCTCCGCGGCCGCCGCCAAGCTGGCGAACCTCCAGCTCGAGCGCTGGTCTACGCTCCGCGATGAGCTGCTGGAGTACATCCGCAAACAGGATTTCCAGTACCACGACGAGCCCAGGGGCCAAGAGCAGACTTCCCCCTGGCGCGCCGCGGAGCAGGTCGCCGGCGCACGGGGAATCCGGCCATGAGTGGACCGCCTCTGCCGGAGAACCGTGATCGAGGCTCGGACCTTGACGGGCCGGGGACCGGCGCCGGCCGGACGTGGACGTTGGCGCCACGTGGTGGGCGCGATGGCCCGCGCTCGCACCTCCTCAACCCCTATCAGCGCAACGCGCTGGGCAGCATCCTGCCCATTGCCGAGCGCGCCGTCCGGCTGGCAGCGGCGGAGCTGGCGGCTGTGGACGAACGCAACCGGCACGTGATCCGCTGGAAGCAGATCGACGCCTGCGCTTACGTACTGCCATGCAGGGCTTCTCAGAGCGCATCGATCAGCTCGGCGCCCACTACGGGCTTCAATACGACGAGCGCGACTGGCGCCAGCTCTTGATCGGCCAGCTCGAACGTGCGTACCAGGTGTTGGAGGACGCTACCCCGGAACGGCTGGTCGGTCACGGTGGCGTGTCGCCTGACCTGAAAGCGGCACTTGGGCCGGACATCGCGGAGTTGCAATTGGCCCTCCGCACGATGCAGGCCCTGGTGCACCAGCTTCGCCGCGAATCGGGCTAGCAGCCGCTTCCCTGACGGGCTGCTGCCCTCGCATCGGAACCGGGCCGGCGTCAGCCATGAAACGGATTTGGCGGCTCCCGGTCCTCTTCCGTGAGCTCCTCGGCCTCTTGCGCCAGGCCTACCTCCTCGAGCAGCCAGCCGTAGCCTCGCTCCTCGATCTCCTGCGGAAGCTCCGTCTCACCGGTGCGGATGATCCGGCCGCCGGCCATGACGTGTACCTTCTCCGGCTGCACGTACGCCAGTAGGCGCGGGTAATGCGTGATGACCAGCACGCCCATGGCCGGCCGCTGCTGCAGTTGCGCTTGGAGGCCTTCTCCGACGATCCTCAGCGCGTCGACGTCGAGGCCTGAGTCGGTCTCGTCGAGGACGGCCAGATCAGGTTGGAGCATGGCCATTTGCAGGATCTCGGCCTGCTTCTTCTCGCCGCCCGAGAAGCCCTCGTTGAGGTAGCGCCGGAGCATTCTCCGATCGATGTGCAGGAGCGCCATGTTCTCCTCCAACATGTCGTCGAAGTGCTTCGCCACCTCTTCGCCCAACCGGTAGCGCACTGCCAGGCGCAGGAACTTTTCCATGCGCACGCCGGGGATTGCCAGGGGGTACTGGTAGGCGATGAACAGCCCCGCCCGGGCGCGCTCGTCGATCTCCATCGCCAGGAGGTCCTTGCCGTTCAAGCGCACCGCACCGCCCACCACCCTGTAAGACGGCAGGCCGGCGAGCGTATGGGCAAGCGTTGTCTTGCCGGAACCGTTCGGCCCCATCAAGGCGTGCACCTCTCCCGGTCCGACGGCGAGGTCGAGCCCGCAGAGGATCTCGCGGTCGTTCACCTGTACCCGCAATCCGGCGATCTCCAGCAGCGGGGTCACATGGACACCATCCACCGGGGCGGCCACTGGCCGCGCCACGCTAGCGGTGCCGACTGTCGCGTCCATACTCCTCCCTGGATCCTTTCGGGCCGGCGCACGGGACACCGGCACACATGAAAAATGGCCCCTACCCGGCGGAACCCGCCGCAGTAGAAGCCATCAGCCGGCGTGCTCGCCGGCAGGCGGGGGCGCAAGGCCGTAACCTGCGCCCCCGGTGGGCCTCATCACCAGGGAGAATACGATTGTCGTAGATGCACCGTGCCGTACTGTGACATCGGCGCTCTACTGACAGTATACCCCTCCAGGGGTTTTCCGGGTATCATGCAGACCACTATGAGCCGAATCGTTGAAGTGAAGCCGTTCGTTCTCGGCGCCGGCGCCAAGAACATCACCATCGTGCGCATCCGCACCGACGATGGCTACGAGGGAATCGGCGAGGGGACGATCAACTACCGCGTGCGGGCGATCCACGGCGCGGTGCAGGACTTCGCCATGTACCTCGCCGGCAAGGACCCGAGCCAGATCGAGCGCCACTGGCAGGCGCTCTACCGCAACAGCTTCTTCCGCGGCGGCCCGATCCAGATGACGGCGCTCTCCGCCATCGAGCAGGCGCTGTGGGACATCCGGGGCAAGGTGCTGGGACAGCCGGTGTGGGACCTGCTCGGCGGCGCGGCGCGCGACCGAATCGCGGTCTACACGCACGCCGGCGGCCCGTCGCCGGAAGCGGCCGCCGAGCGCGCGAGGCGGATCGTGGCCGAGGGGCACCGCGCGATCAAAATGGGCATTCCGGGCCCAGTCGAGCCGGTGCTCGACGAGCGGGCGGTGCGGGCGACCGTGGCGCAGGTACAGGCCGTGCGCGAAGCGGTGGGACCGGACGTGCGCCTGATGGTCGACTGCCACGCCAAGCCGACGCCATCCGTCGCCATCCGGCTGGCGCAGGAGCTCGCGCCATACGACCTACTCTTCCTGGAGGAGCCGATCCCGCCGGAGAACGTCGACGCGCTGGTAACCGTGGCCCGCAGCAGCCCCGTCCCGATCGCCACCGGCGAGCGGCTGTACACGCGCTGGGGATTCCGCGAGGTGGTGGAGAAGCAGGGCGCCGCCGTGTTGCAGCCGGACCTGGGCCACGCCGGCGGCATTCTGGAGACAAAGAAGATCGCGGCGCTGGCCGAGACGTACTACGCGTCGGTCGCGCCGCACAACCCGCGCGGGCCGGCGGTGACGATGGCCAGCCTGCACCTGGCGGCGTGCACGCCGAACTTCCTGATCCAGGAGATGGTGCACGACGACGAGTTGCGCGCCGAGATGCTGGTCGAGCCGCTCGAAGTCAGAGACGGCTACGTGCGCCTGCCATCAGCCCCCGGCCTGGGCCTGCGCTTCGACGAGTCGCTCGCCGCGCGCTTTCCGTATCAGCCCAAGGATACGCCGCACCCAACGCAGGCCGACGGGGCGGTGGCGGATTGGTAGGCACGTTGCTGGGACGTGGCAAGACCATGCGCTGCATGCCGGCGACCGACGGCTGAGAACCCACGCTGTTGGGCAGTGACATGGCTGTGCGGTGCGTGGAATAGTTCGGAATGTAAGGTGGGAATCGATGGCGGAAATGCAGTTGCTGTCGCGTCGCTATGATGCGCCCGATGTGGTGGGCGCGATCGAGCTGTGCTACGAGCGTGGTTGGACCGATGGCTTGCCGGTCGTGCCGCCGGAGGAGGGCCTGGTGCGGCGGATGCTGGCGGCTGCCCAGGTTGAGCCGCAGGAGGTGGTCGGGCGGGTGCCGCTGCGCCGCCGGACGCTCACGGCTGAGAAGGTGGCGATCAACGCGGTGATGGCCGGGTGCCTGCCCGAGTACTTCCCAGTGGTGTTGGCCGCAGTTGCCGCGATGGCCGACGACCGCTTCCACCTGCACGGCAGCATGCTCAGCACCGGCGGCGCGGCGCCGCTGCTGATCGTCAACGGGCCGGCGGCGCCGCGGTTGGGCTTCAACGCCGGCGGCAACGTCTTCGGCCCCGGCTGGCGCGCCAACGCGACCGTCGGTCGCGCGCTGCGCCTGGTGCTGATCAACGGCTGCGGCGCCAGGCCCGGCACGCTCGACCGGGCGACGCTGGGGCATCCCGGGAAGTTCAGCTACTGCATCGCCGAGGACGAGGCGCAGTTGCCGCCGGGCTGGCCGCCGCTCCACGTCGAGCGCGGGCTGGAGCCCGGCGAGAGCGCGGTGACCGTCGTCGCATCAGAAGGACCGCATCACGTAGCCGACCACGCGAGCAACACGCCGGAAGCGCTGCTCGACACGATCGCGCGGGCGCTCCAAGCCACCGGCGAGATGCGGGGCTGTCACGTGTTGGTCGTTAGCCCAGAGCATCGCGCCATTCTGGAAAGGGCCCGCTGGTCGAAAGCGAACGTGCGGGCCTATCTTGCCGGCCGCGTGGATCGTCTGGGGCCGGACGACCTGTTCGTCGTCGCAGCCGGCGGCGAAGCCGGCGGGTTCTCGGCGGTTATTCCGCCGTGGGTCGGCGGCCGCGGCTCACAACCGGTAACGAGAGCGGTGGCCGACGAACGACCACCGACCAACGACGAATAGTGTCGGTGAAACGGGCAGCAGCACACCGGCCGGTCGGCTGATCCTGCTGATCCTGCTGCCCGAAAGTCACTCTTACAGCGCAGTCAGCACGCGCACAACCTGCGGCAACGCCGCCGCGACGCGCGCGTCGAGCTCTTCGTCCATCAGGCGCCCGATGGGATGGGCGACGACGGCGTAGGGGTACTCGGGGACGCCGGACATGGACAGGATTGCCTGGACGGTGGGGATGAAGGGTTCGGTAGAGACGAGGGCCGCGGGGACACCTCGGCGCTCCATTTCTAGTGCGTCACGCGCACTATTTGCCGAGCACGACCCTCAATCGCCGATGGCAGCAATCGCCGCCTTTGTGTCCTGCGCCAGGGCGTCGTACTCCTCGTCCAGCGCGGGGCGTCCGGCGCTCTTCTTGTGAATCCAGCGGATGCCGGCAACCCCATACTCTTGCTGGAGCCGGGCAGCCAGACGCTCGAGGAACGCCGCCGCGTTGGGTTTGCTGTTGTCGATCAGGCCGACCGTCAGGCCCGCCAGCGACGCCGGCCGCGACGCCGGCCGGAGCACTTCGGGCTCGGGCTCGACCGTTGGATCGAGCAGGACGAGCGGCCGCACGACAGCTCCTACCGGCCTGACTTCTACTGCTGTCATTGAGCAGCTCCTGGGTAGTGCACTAGAGCAAGTCCAAAGTCGAAAGTCCAAGGTCCAAAGCACGACGCATCTTGTAGGCTACCTTGGACTTTGGACTTTGGACTTTGGACTTAGTTTAGGGGTAGCACGTGCCGCACACGCCA
>JACQGX010000213.1 GCA_016199265.1 Chloroflexota bacterium
CCGCCGATGTAGTAGTAGCCGGGCGGGTCGCCCCCGAAGAGGTCGAAGTGCCGGCTTGCCGGCTCGAGCGTCACGCCGAGGCGGCCGCTCGCGTCGCGGGGCGCCGGCATTTCCTCGCCGTACTTATTCACCAGCACGGCTTCCACACCCCAGGGTTGCAGGCTCACATTCAGCGGCTGATCGGTGCCATTCCAGACCACACTGGTGCGCTGATCGCCTTTCTGGAACATCGCCAGGTGGCCGGCCCACTCGAATCGCGAGGCGTATTGCTTGTAGTTCCGGGGATCGGGCCGGGTACGGATGTAGAGCTCCGCTCGCTCGGCATTGCCCAGGTAGTGCGCCGCGAGTTGGTAGGCCGTAAACCCCGGCCGTGCCCGGGCCGGATCGTCGTTGGCGCGGTCGTCGTGGAACCGCACCAGCCCCCACAGCTCGTCGGGTACGGGATACGGATCGTCTTGCAGCGCCTGGAAGAACACCTTCTCGTACCCGGCACACAGCGCCAGGGCATACGCTTGCAGCACGTAGCTGGCCTGCTCGTCCATCGTGATGCGGAACCCATCATTCTTGTCCGCCGGGTTCCAGCCGGGTACCTCGTCGTCGAACGGCATGGCGTTGATCTCGGTCAGCCACAGCGCCTTGTCTTGGGCGCCCATGGCGGCCAGCCGCCGCCGGAACCCCACGCGATCGGCCGCTTCAACCAACTGAGGCACGCCCCCGTGCACCCGATCCCACAGGTCGTGGGGATTGCGATACATGTTGAGGGCGACGACGTCGAACACGCTCGCCCCCGCCGGGTCGGCCTGCGCCGCCGCCGTAAACTCCTCCCACCACGGTAGCGTGGCGCCCCCACCCGCTTCTTTGTCTTTGAAGTACGAGTACGGCGACGTGGCGATCCGCGCGTCGGGATTGGCCGCTTTGGCCGCCTCCGACGCAACCTTCAAGAGTTGATAGTAGTCCGCCGCGCTCCCCGCCCACGTGTTGTACACCGCGTTCGAGCCGGTCGAAGGGATCTCCACCTCGTTCCAAATCTCGAACACGTCCATCAAGCCCTTGTAGGTGTCGGCGAGCTGGAACATGAACGCGCCCCACGTATTCGCGGGGTTCGGCTTACCGTCGACGAATACCGGCTCGTAGAGACCTGTCGGTACGGAGGTGCCGGTCTTGATTCCGGGTGTCTCGGCCGCCCATTCCGGCGTGCCGAGCACCATCGCCGCGACCTTAATGCCCGCCTGGACCTGGGCCTCGAGGATGCTCCGGCCCTTTTCGTCGCGGAAGTAGTGCACGTTGAAGTCGCCCGGGTTCTGCTGCACGTTGAACCACTGCACCGTCCAGCGCGTCCAGCCCGCGCCCGACTTTAGTGCGAACTGCTCGGCCTTGAAAGCCTCGTTGACGCCGAAGGCGTCGGCCATCTCGACCGAAGGGAGCATCGCCGAACCGGGGGCTGCGCCGGCCACCGGTGGTTGGAGATGAGGTGCTAGGCCGGCCAGTGCGCCAGCGCCGGCGGCAAGCCGGTTGAACTCGCAACGCCGAAGAAGCGGAAACACACGGGAACGCGACATACTCGTTTTGGGATCCTTCTCCTGGGAATGCCGATCTGCGGTGCGTGAGCGCGTTGCCTTGCCGTAACGTGCTATACACACTTTCCGTGAAGAAGCGTAACCCATGTTGTAACTTTGGGCTCGAGCACGTAGGAGCAAAGTACGGGGGAACCACCGCGAGCAGCGTCCGGCGACGAAACGCAGGACGCAGGGCGAACGATGAGAGGCCACCGTGCATGCGTTCGTCCCGAGACTGTCCCGAGGTGAGTAACGACCGGTGACGGAGTCAGGGCAATCGCATCTAAATTTCCTTGAGCGGGGCGGGTGGAGGGGGGATACTTGGGGACGAGCGCCGTTGCAACGGCGCACGAGGAGGAAGCGTATGAGTGAAGCCCCGGGTGGTACGATTGGCGACCACTTCGCGGCGCTGGACGATCCGCGCGTGGCGCGTACCCGGCGACACGAGCTGCTCGACCTGCTGACGATCGCGCGGTGTGGCGTGCTCTGTGGGGCGGAGTCGTGGGTGGAAATTGAGCCGTTCGGCAACGCGAAGCTGGCGTGGTTCCGTGGTTTCCTGGCGCTGCCCAACGGCATCCCCTCGCACGACACGTTCGGGCGGGTCTTCGCGCGTCTGAACCCGGAGCCGTTTCAGGCGTGCTTCGTGGCCTGGGTGCGCGATGTCGTGGCCGCCACCGATGGCCAGGTGACGGACGGGCAGGTAGTGGCGGTGGACGGCAAGACGCTGCGGCGCTCGCACGACCGCACGGCGGGCACGGCCGCGATCCACCTGGTGAGCGCGTGGGCATCCGCCAACCGGCTGGTGCTGGGGCAGGTCAAGGTGGACGCGAAGTCCAATGAGATCACCGCCATCCCGGCCCTGCTCGACCTGCTGGTGGTGCGGGGCTGCATCGTCACCATCGACGCCATGGGTTGCCAGACGGCGATCGCGCGAACCGATCGTGGCACAGGGCGGTGACGACGTGTTGGCGCTCAAGGAGAATCAGGGCCGGCTGTACCGGGCGGTGGAGGCACTCTTCCAGCAGGCGGACGAGAGTGGCGAGAGTGGCGGGAGTGGCGGGAGTGGCGAGAGTGGCGGGAGTGGCGGGAGTGGCGGGAGTGGCGAGAGTGGCGAGAGTGGCGAGAGTGGCGGGAGTGGCGAGAGTGGCGAGAGTGGCGAGAGCAACGTCCTGCTCCACGACTCTTGTACGACGCTCGAGAAGAATCATGGCCGCAGCGAAACGCGACGCTATCGGACGGTAGCCGACCCGGCGGTCATCGCCGGGCTCGACCCTACGGACGCCTGGGACGGGCTGCGCTGTGTCGGCATGGTGGAGGCGACTCGGTGCATCGGCAAGACGCGCACCACCGAGACGCGCTCCTTCATCAGCAGTCTCCCCGGTGACGCGACGCCGTTCAGCAAAGCGGTGCGGCGGCACTGGGGCATCGAGAACAGCGTCCATTGGGTGCTCGATGTCGCCTTCCGTGAGGACGAGTGCCGCGTCCGCACCGACCACGCCGCCCACCACTTCGCCATCCTCCGCCACGTCGCCCTCACTCTCCTGCGCCAAGACACCACCGCCAAATGCGGCATCAAGGCCAAACGCCTCAAGGCTGGCTGGAGCGAGCCCTACCTCCGCCACGTTCTTGCCCAGTGAATTAAGATGCGATTGCCCTGCCGTCGAGGCCGCACCGGCAGTCCGGCGGGCCTTTGACGAAGACCGAGTCGACCAGTTTATCGTCGACTACGCCTATGCAATGCGCGAGTTCGGCGTGCCGGTCGAGGGCGATCGCGCCGCAGATCGGCAGACGGGCGGCGTCGCGCGCGCAGCACCGCTCCCGTCGACGGCGTTTGCCGGTGTTCAGGCACCCGTGCTGTCGCGTGCACAGCGCAAAATCGGCCGCAACGATCCCTGCCCGTGCGGCAGCGGCAAGAAATACAAGAAATGCCACGGCCGGTAGCCCGTTTGCTGCTCGCCGCTCGACTCTTGTGTCTTGCCTCTTGGCCCGCCGCGTGGCCCCAGTGTGTGGACGATGCATTCGGCCGGCTCAATCGTGATGCAGTCTGACTGAGCCGGCCGCTCAGTGGCTCGGCCGTCACCTATCCCATCTCGGCCTGCTGCAAAAGCTGGTTGAGGCGCGGCACGAGGCTGCTCACCGCGTCCTTGGCCGAGCGCTTGCCGAGGAATACCGGCTCTAGCTCCTCGCGGTTCGCCTGCTCGATCTCCGTCCACATGCTGGTGTACTGTGTCACCACACCGAATTGCGGCACGTCGAGGTACATCCGGACGCTCTTCGGGTCCTTCTGTTCCTGCAGGAACGCCGGCGAGTTCGCTGCGCTCTTGAGCACCGGCACGCCGCGGCCAAGCTCCGTGATCGTCTTCTGCCCCTCTGGGCCAACGACGTAGCGCAGGAACTGCCACGACGCCTCGGGCGCTTTCGTGCCGGACCACATCGAGATCGAATCTGGCCAGAGCGGCGTTGCCCGACGCTTGCGCATCGCCGGCACCGCCACGTCCCACTCGAAGTCCTTGATGCGGTTGCGCAGGTTGTGGAAATACGGCGCCGACGAGATCATCGCCGTCTTGCCTTCGTAGAAGAGCTGATCGTTGCTCGACGCGCCCGCCGTCTGGCGCTCCTCCGGCGTCGGCGCTACGTGATGGACGTGCGTCAGGTTGGCGAAGGTCTGCAGCGCCTCCACCGCCTCCGGCGTATCGAGAACGGACTTCTTGAGGTCCTTCGTCACCACGTCGCCACCGTTCTGCCATACCCACATCCGCCAGAGCGTCCACGAGTAGCCGCCATGCGCCAAGCCCCACTGGCCGATCTTGCCGCCGTCGCGGATCGTCAGTTTCCTCGCCGTCTCCAGCAGCGCATCCCAGTTCCACGAGGTGTCGCGCGCGCTGGTCGGCGGGAACTTGAGCCCTGCCTTCCGGAAGATCTCCTTGTTGTAGAGAATGGCGTGCGCCAGCCAGTGCTGCGGCAGTCCGTACAGCTTTCCCCGGTACTGCAGACCGTCGAACAGCCCTGGGAAGTAGTCGTCCCGCTTGAACGTGCGATCGGCCGAGATGAACGAGTCTAGCTCGCGGAAGAAGCCCTTCTTGGCGTACCCGGCTGTCGGCTTGTCCTCCATGAGGATCACGTCCGCTGAATCGCCGGCAACGATCGCCGTCTGAATCTTGGTGAAGTACGACGACGAGATGTGCTCGGGCGTGATCTTCACCGTCGGCGTCGTCGCCACAAACTGCTCGGCGATCTTCTCCCAGATCGCCTTCTCCTCGATCGAGCCAAAGAACGAGAAGCGCAGGTCGCCGCTAACCTTTGCCCCCGCCGTCTTGGCGCCCGCCGACTCTTTTGACGCATCTTGGACCGCCTGGCCGCACGCGGCGAGCACACCGCCCGCGGCTAGTGCCCCCAGGCCGATGATCGCACCCCGCCGCGTCACCGCACCAGAATCGGTTCTGATCCCTTGCTTATTCACGTTCTTTCCTCCTCTGCCCCGACGACAGCAATCGTCCTCGCCCCGGGGCCATCTCAGTATACTGCCGACGCCTCGCGGCGGGTCGTCAACTCTCAGGGGATCGCTACGTGTTTCTGCCGCCCCGATCTACCTCATCCCAGAGTACCGGGCCATCGGCGTCGGCCGGCACCGGCAGTCCGGCGAGCTGACATAATGTCGGCGCGATCGTGCTTAACATCGCCGCCCGTGGGCGGCGGTAGCCACGCCGTACGCCGGCGCCGGCTAGCACCAGGAACGTGTGCGGGTGGTGCGAACCACTGTTGACCGCCGGCCAGTCCCACGAGCCGAACGGGCCACTCGTCCCCGGCGGCTGCTTCTCCCGCGCCCGCCGGTACGCCGCCTCGACTTCTACGTGTGAATGCCAGGGTTGGACTAAGATGTCGCCCACGCGATCGCCGCCGATGCCCAGTGGCGCTGCCTCCTCGACCGGCCAGCACGTCCGCAGCAGCGGCACCCCCGTTTCAGGGTCTCGCGCCGCCAGCAGCAGCTCAATGAGCCGTTCCCGTTCGCGCGCGTATTCCGGGCCCGGCTCGACGATGCCGTCCGGATCGCGCCCGCGCACGTTGAGCCAGACGTAATACCCGGCGTGGTACGCGCGTGTCTGTGTCCAGTCGATCCGTCCACTGTCGTCGACCGTCTCACCCGAGCGCATCGAGCGTACCAGCCGACCCTCGCGCTCAAGCAGCCCGTTCAGGTCGGCGTAGCCGCTCATCCCCGGCGGTACCGCATCGCTGCCGTGATCCGACGTGATCGCCAGCACCGCCTCGCCCGCTTCGCCGCCGGCCGCCTCCCACGCGGCGGCGACCAGCCGGTCGGCCTGCGCGAACAGCTCGTCCCAGTACCGCCACGCCTCCGCTTCGCGCGCCGGATCGTAGAGCGGGTGGCGCGGCTCGGTCGCATACGCAAAGAGATGGTTCGTCCAGTCAAGGCTGTGCCACTTAAGCAGGCAAACGTCCCATTCGCGCGTGCCCAGCACGTGTCGGAGCGCCCGCTCGTACCACCGCCCCTGCGCCACCTGCTCCTCGAAGTACGTCGCAATGTCCGACGCGCCGCCGAGCACCACCTGCTGGCGCGACGGCTGCGCAACGAAGGGCCCTGCCACCTCCAACAGCTCGGCGGCCACATCTGGCGGATGCGCGAACTCGACCGTCGGGTAGATCTCGGTCAGGTACAGGTGCAGCTCGCTGCCGTCCGGCGCTAGCCGGAGCAGCTTCGCCTGGAACGCCGCCGGCGTATCGCCCGCATCCGTCTGAAACGTATGCCCAATCGAGCCGCTCCGCTCGCCGAGCCGCACCATCGCCAGCGGCCGCGCGGCATCACGTGTCGCATGGACTGACACACGCTCGTAGCCGTCTTCACCCGGCCACACCAGCGCCCACAGCGAATCGACCGCGCGGTAGCGGCTCCGCGGCCCCGGCACAATCGGCAGCTCGGCGCTCAGTAGTGGTCGTCCGCCGGCCTGCTGGGCTTCCGGCAAGTGGCGCCACCCGATCTCGTCTGATCCTTCGCTCGGCTGCGCCGGCGCCAAGCGAACCGGCAACAGGTGCGCCTGCTGCATCGGCCGCACGCGCGGATCATCCCGACCAGGCGGGTGTGTCGCGTACGCCCTCACCTCCTGGAGCGCCCGGATGGCGCTATCCGGCCGGCCGTCTTCGCCAATGTGCACCAGTCGCTCGCCCGTCACAAAGGGGTACGAGTGCGGCCAGTCGAACACCACCGCCGTCCGTCCCGCCCGCTGCGCCGTGACCCACAGCGGTTCGGCGCGCAAGTACTTGCTCGGAAAGCTCGACACGCGCCGGTCGAGCGGCTCGCCCGGCAGATGCATCTGCATGTTGCACCCATGTACCATCGGCGACGCCCCCGTGGCGATCGACGCCCAGTTCGTCCCCGTATCCACCGGGTAGAACGACGCCATCGGCGACACCGTCCCGCGCGCCATCAGCCGCGCGACGGCCGGCATCAGCCCCCGCCGGACAAATGTCTCCAACCACTTCAGCGAAACCGAATCGATCCCCAACACCACCACCCGCGGCTGCGTACGCCCCATGACCAATATCTCCTCTCAGCACGACGGAGGGGTCGCTGATACGCAAAGCCTCCAGCTTAGCGCCTCTGCCACTGCGGATTCCCCTCACCCCCCCGACCCCTTCTCCCACAAGGGGAGAGGGGGAATGGTGATCGCATAGGGGGCCGCATCCCTTCGTAGGATCGACTCCCCTTCTCCCCTGGGTGGGAGAAGGGGTTGGGGGATGAGGGGCAAACATCAGCATCACCCACCAAACAGTGCCCACTCCCTCAGCGAACCGATCGTTCGCACCCGACTGCCTTCACCGCACGTCTCATACGTGCTCTGCGTCCAGCGATACGCCTCCGGAATCTCGCCGACGAACGTGATCGGCCGCGGGAAGAGCAGCGCCAGGTTGTGCGGCAGGTCACCCACTCGCAGCACGCCGAGAAACTCCGGCGCGCTGTTCCAATGTGTCGTCAGCGGCGCCTCCAGGATCACCTCTGAGATCGACTCGTCGAGCAGCGCCGCGTAGATCGCCAGCGCCGCCGCTTCGCCCGTACCGTAGAGCGCGACCGGTCCAGCGCCCGCCTGCCGGCGCAGCACGTCAATCCCGCGGAGCAGGTCGAACGTCTGCCTCTCGGGCAGCGTCTGCCCCACCAGCGGGTACGACCGCCGCAGCGTCCACTCGATCCCCGGCCCGATCGACGTCGCACCCGTTCCCCGCACCTCGACGCTGCCCGCGGCGATCTTCTCGGTGCGTAGTCCCTTTGCTCCCGTCAGACCGGTGCCCTCCACGTTCTGTGAGCGCCGCGAATCGGCCTGCAGCGGCGCCACCACCAGCGGGAACGGCGCCGGTGCCTCCAGCGGAAAGCCCAGGTGCGCCCGTAACGTCAGCCCCGGCTCACTCTCGAAAATGAACGTCCGGTAGGCAAACCCGCCCGCCGATTGCCCCGCCGGCCGCGCCTCGACGTGGGGCATCATTCGCTCCGGCGGCACATCCCGGAACGTCGTCGCCCGCAACTGCGCGATTGCCTGCCGCCGGTGGCGCTGCCACTGCTCACGGTCTTCGACGCGCGGCGCTTCGGGCAACACGATGAAGAACCGGTCGGCCTCACCCAACCTATCGTTGGCCGGCGGCCGCCGGTCCGGGTACACCGCCAACTCGTCGTCCGGGATCGGATCGGTCGCCAGGTCCTCGGTCGCCGGTGCCTCAACGCTCTTGAGGTACCGCTCGAACCAGGAAAACAACTCCAGCCGAATCTTCGGCGTGTAGCCGTGTGGCCCGATATCCTCGACCAACCGAACCAAATCGTCGCGCCCGTAGAGCCGGTACACCATCCGCGCCCGCTGCACGACGTCGCGGTACGCGTACGGCCGGAACAGCACGTCCTCGCTCGTCGCGTCGACGAACAGCGGGCGTGGCGCGATCAATGCCGCCACCTCTGGATGGTCCCAACCGTAGAGGTTGATCGGGAAGCTGCAATCGCAGTGGATGTCGACCGTGCGCTCGGCGATGTGCTGGTACATCGTCCCGGTCTGGCACACCGGCGCGACGACGTTGAAGCGCTCGTCGGCCGCCCCGGCGAACCACGAGATCGTGCCGCCTCCCGACAGGCCGGTGATGCCGACACGATGCGCATCTACTTCGGGCCGCGCTTCCAGGTAGTCCACCGCGCGCATCGCCGCCCACACCTCGACTCCTGCCGGCGTGTACGCCTGGCTGAACCAGTGCCACCACTGGTTGCGATTCGTGCCGTGGTGAAACCCGGCGTTCTCGCCGATCTGGATCGCATCGAGGATGATCGCCACGTACCCGTGCTCAGCGAACCAGCGTGGGTGCAACTGGTAGTGGAACTTCGCCCGCTGGCTATGGCCGCACAGGTACACCACCGCCGGCAGCGGCGCCTCGATCCGCGCCGGGCGGTACACGTTGGCGGCGATGCGGCAGCTGGGGATCGGCTGGAAGTGCAGCTTTTCGACGACGAAGTTCCTCCGATCGAGTACCCCGGTGATCGTCGGGTGCATCTCCGTCCGTTCGGGCAGCGGCTCGATCCCCAACATTTCCCGCCATTGCCGGCGTCGCTCCGGCAGGCCGGCTTCCCAGCCCTCCCGATTGGGCAGCATCAGCAACGACTGACTCGACAACTCCTGCGCCCGTCTTACCAGGCTCTCAAACAACGACACGCGCGCGCTCCCGTTCTGGCTACAGCTCTTTGACGTAGATCCGGCGAAACTTCACCGGCGAGCGGTGGTTCTGGACACCGATGTACCCCTCCCGCGGACGCCCGCGCAGCGCCTCGTGCTCGACCGAATCGACGCCGACGATGCGCTCGCCGTTCAGCACGATCGCCACCTTGCCGCCGTCGCACGTGGCCTCGATCTCGTTCCACTCCCCCGCCGGTCGCTCGACGTGCTTTGCCGGCGCCACGGCGTCGTAGATGGCGCCGGTGCTTTTCACCCCCAGCGGATGGCCCTCCAGGATCTGGACCTCCATCCCGTTGTACGCCGGCCGCCCTTCGAGCTGCGACCGCAGGAAGATGCCGCTATTGCCACCCGGACAGATCGCGTACTCCAGCCGCAGGACAAAGTCCCGGTACGTTCGCGCCGTCCGCAACCAGCCTCGTCCCTGGCCGCTACAGTGGATCTCGCCAGCCTGCGCCGACCACGCCGCCGAATCCCCCACGAACTCCCATCCATTCAATGTTCTCCCGTCAAACAACGGAACAAACCCTTCTGCTCGCTCTTTGTCTTCCATCAGTGACTTCCTTCGTCCTCACATAGATCTCGGCGCCCATCGGCGTTCATCGGCGGTTTCCCTCCAAACTCATGTGCGTTCATGTGCGGTTCCTTCATCTCACCCACTCGCCCGCTGGCTCAGCCATCCACCCTCTCCACCGCCCGCCACGCGCGTGCCCGCGATGACTCGACCGCCGCGTGGAGCACTTCCTGGCACAGCAGACCGTCACGAAACGTCGGCGCGACGTCGCGGTCTTCGCGGACCGATTGGATGAACGTTTGCATCTGCCGGATGGCGCCCTGCTGGAGCGCTGCCCCGTGGCCGGCGTCGACCTTCGGTGGGTCGCCGGGGATCGGCTCTGGCTCTTGATCCGGTCGGAAGAGCCAGCCTTGCCCGTTCTCGAACAGCACCCCCGCCTTGCGGCCGTCGATCAGGTAGTGCCGGCGTCCCACTGGAAAGTTCGAGTGGACCGAGCCCAGCCGGCTCGCATTCAGCGTGCCGTGCGCGCCGCGCGCGAGCCTGATCAACATCACGACGTCGTCGTCGACGAGCTGCGGGTGTGCGACCCCCTGGTCGTCGTACACCTCCGGAATGACCGTGCGCAGGTTGGCACAGACTTCGGCGATCGGACCGAGCAGGAAATGTGTCAGGTCGACGTGGTGCGAGCCGAGGTCGCCGAGAATGCCGGTGCCGGTGCGCGCCGCGTCGGTACGCCAGGTAAACCGCGGCTTGGGCGAGCGGATCAGCGATGGGTTGGCGCTCTGCGAATAGACGTGCACGATTTCGCCGAGCTCGTCGGCCTCGATCAGCTTCTGGATGTTGTTTGCCACCGTGTTCCAGCGGTTGGAGTAGCCCACCACCGTGCGCCGGTTCGCCTTGACTGCCGCCGCGTACATCTCTCGCGCCTCGTCGACGGTGCGCGCCAGCGGCTTCTCGCAGAAGATGTGCTTCCCCGCGGAAAGCGACCGCAGTACCAGGTCGTGATGCGTTGCATCCGGCGAATCGACCAGCACACCGGTGATGTCGTCGTGGGAGAGTAGCTCGTCCGGCTCGGTGGTCGCCTGCGCGATCTCGTGCTTCCTGGCGAACTCGCGTGCGGCCTCGATCCGTGGCCCGCATACCGCCACCACCTCGACTCCGTCGATGTGTCGCAGCGCGTCGGCGTGCACGCCGGCGATGAACCCGTAGCCGAAAATGCCCAGCTTCACTCGTTGGTCAGCCATAATCAGTTGATCTCTGTACGCTCGGTTACGTCCCCAGCCCGTCGAACTGACGGTTTCTACCATATGCAACAGTTGCGGGGCAGACCAGCCTATATTTTCCTGATGGTGATCAGGTGGTGATCACTTCTAAAGGAATAACCCCGATGAACATCACGATCACCGGCGCCGGTAGTCTGCTCGGCGCTCGCCTAAGGCACACCCTGGCAGACGAGCACACCATCCGAACGGTTGAGGGTGACATTCGCGATCCGGTAGAGGCGCGGCGCGCGGTCGACGGCGCGCACGCCGTCCTGCACCTGTTGCCGCACACGCCGCCGGCAGGCATCGCGCCGCATGAAACGGTCGACCTCTGCACGCGCGGTACCTACGTGCTGTTGACCGCCGCCGCCGCGGCCGGCGTCGAGCGCGTGGTGCTGGCGAGCACGCTCGACGTTATGGAGGCGTATCCTCCGGGATGGCGGGTGCTCGAAAGCTGGCGGCCGCGGCCGAGCAGCGTGCTCCACGAGCTCGCGCCCTACGTCGCCGAGCTTTCCGCACGTGAGGTGGCGCAGGACTCGTCGCTGCCGGTGATCTGCCTCCGGTTCGGCCGCCTCGTCGACGACCGGCACGTGCACGAGCACGCACCCGATCCGCGCTGGCTCCACGTCGAAGATGCCGTACAGGCCGTCCAGAGGGCGCTCGCCTTTCGGCCGGCAAGATCGCCGGCCGCCCTGCGCGGCTGGTGGGTCTTCCACATCTCGTGCGGCGACGGCGCCCGCTTCCCGCTCGCCGCCGCTGCCGAGCCGGCGTTCGGTTTCGCGCCGCAGCACCGCTTCGGCGGGCGCCCAGTCCTGCCCGAAACGCGCAGCGCGATCGTCGACGATCGCGGCGTGCTTGTGCCGGCGCATCCGATCTCATCGGTCGCGCCGCGGCCCGCGCAGCGAGTCGCCGTCTTCGGCGCCAGTGGTCCGCTCGCGGCCGCGGCACAGGGCCCGTTGGCGGCGGCATGCACGCTGCGCCTGACCGACGTACTCTCCCCCGAAAACGGCGCCGCCAGGATCGCGGCGCGCTTTCCGGGCGCATATCTGCCGCAGCCGCCGGTGCCGCCGCACGAGTTCCGCCGCGTCGACATTACCCAGCCGGACGAGGTACGCGACGCCTCGCGCGATGCCAGCGCCCTACTCAACTGCACCGTCGTGCGCGAGCACCTCGACGGCGCCTTCCTGGTCAACACCGTCGGCGCGTATAACGTGATGCGCGCCGCCGTCTCCCACAGCATTCGGCGCGTCATCCACACCGGCCCGCAGGTGCTCAATTTCGGCCACCCGTCCGGCTACGGCGCCGACTTCGACATCCCCGACGAAGCCCCCATACGCGCCGGCGCGCACCTCTATTTCCACACCAAGTACCTCGGACTCGAGATCTGCCGCGTCTTCGCGCAGAATCACGGGCTCGAAGTCGCCGCCCTCCTCTTCTCGACCTTCGTCAATCCGTCGCAACCCGGCCGCCGGCGCGGCCAGCTCGGCCCCGCCGCCGTCTCCTGGACCGACGCCGGGGTTGCGGTGCGCCGAGCCATCGACATCCCGGCGCTCCCGTCCCCCTTCGAAGTCCTACGCATCTTGGGCGACCTGCCGCACGGCAAATTCACCAACGCCAAGGCCAAGCGCGTCCTCGGCTGGCAGCCGGTCGATTCCCTCGTTCACCTATGGCAGACGGACTCCGAGACCATGCCGCGCAGCCCGGCCAAGTGACCCAGCAACAGACCAGACTCACTTCTTATAGAACTTGTCCAGCTCGGCCTGTACCAGGCGGTGTGTCTCCGCGAGCACGTTGCTCAACGGCTCCTGCTTCTGCCACGCCTTTTGGAGCTCTCTCCCGGCCACCGTCCGCCACTCCTGCCAGACGGCGTTGAGCCCCAGCGGCCCGGCGAACTCGAGGCTCTTCAAGAACGCCCGGCGGTTCTTTGGCGGCGCCGGCGCTCTGGCCGTCACCTCTTCGGCCGCCTTCTTGTTCATCGCTACGCCGGTCCCGCCGCTGGCACGGATGATCTGCTGGTCGGTCTGGCTGTGCCACTTGATCCATTCCCACGCCGCGTCCGGCATCGTCGACTGTTTGCCGATCACCCACGAGTTGGCGATCACCGTCGTCCATCGCGCCGCCGGGCCGCGCGGCACGAGCTCGACGTCATACGTCCCGAGCTGCTTCATCGCGGCGTCTCCCAGACGAGCGTAAATGTGGAACTGCATCGCGCTGCGCCCCTCCGCCGTCTGCGTCGGCGCAAACGGGTACTTGCCCTGGTCGGCAAGCGGCGGCGCCAGGCCTTTGTCCGGAAACTCCATGAGCTTCTGGTATGCCTGGAGCACCTTGGGATGGTTGAACTGCGACTTCGTGCCGGTGTCGTCGAGCACGCCGGTGCCAAACAGCTTGGGGAAGAGGTACCAGCTCGTCGTGATGTAGTTCGGCTGCGAGAAGAACCCGAACTGCTTCTTGCCGGGATCGGTCAGGCGCTGCGCCGCCGTCGTGAGCTGGTCGAGCGTCCAGTCGGCCGTCGGGTACTTCATCCCGACTTCGTCGAACGCCGCCGTGTTGTAGAACAGCGCCACGACCTGGAGGTCACCCGGCACCGCCCAGACGTGCCCCTGCGGGTCCTTGGCCGCCGTCAGCGCGTAGTAGTCGCTCTCTTTGAGGTCGCGCTTGATGTACGGCGCCAGGTCTCGGATCCAGCCTTGCGGTCCCCACCCCGTCGCACGCCCGTCCTCGCCGTACCACACGTCCGGCGGGTTACCAGCCGCGACCATACTCGCGATCTTCTCCAGCGTCGCGTTCCAGGCCCCGGTGACCTCCTCGATCTCCAGCTTGGGGTACTTGGCGCGGAAGCCGCTTAGGATCTCCGGCGGGTGCTGCTGTTCTCCCCCGACCAGCCCAAACACCATCTTCCCGCTGAACCCGCCTCCCGCCGGCTTCTGTTCACCGCCGCTTTGGCCGCATGCGGCCAGCGCGGCCGCAACTCCGGTCACAGCGGTCGCCCCCAGAAACATGCCGCGCCGAGTGGTCAACCTCTTCTCTGTCAGTTCCATGATCTCACCTCTGGTCTACCGGCCCACGTGATTCTAGACGCACGACACGTGATCGTGGCCCTTAAGGGACCGTAAAGTCACGGCTGTCGTGCCAGATGGCCCCTGCCTGCGCCATCTACAGTATTATGGTACCGGGTGGTACCGGGCCTCACCCAAAGGCCAGTCAATAGGCACCGTCGGCGGGCGCTGCCCGATCACATCATGGGCAACCGGAGGGGGCGCGAGCCGCGGGCGTCTTCCCGATCGGCGTGGTGGGCGCGGTTGTGGTGGTGACCGTGGCCGGTAGGTGCCGCAACGGACTCAAGCTCGCCCTGCTGTAGCTGCACCACAACCTCAGCCACGCTGCACGAGCCGCTCGGGGTGTAGAGCTGGACGCCGATCGAGCGCAACGCGGCGAACCCATGCGGGCAGTAATCGCCGCTGATCACGGCATTGGCCCCTTGCAGCGCGACGAAGCGCGCGGCGATCATACCGTGCCCGGCGAGCGGCTGCGCCGCCGGATTCTCGTACGCCACGCATTCCATGCTGTCCAAGTCGACCATCAGGATGAAGGGCGCGTCTGCGAAGCGCGGGTCAACCGGGGCATCGAGCTTTGGCTCCGACGTGGTAACGGCGATTCTCATCAGTAGCTCCTTTGTCTGCCGGCCACCATACCCTGGCCCGCCGTGGCCGGCATCAGGAAAAACCTGATTTGACGTTGCTCGCACCGATGAGCAGACGTACCTCGGCCTTTGCGGCCCGCCCAGGCACGTCGCGGAACGCCCGCGTCGACGTCACACTACAGAGCGCGCGCCGGCCGCGTCGAGTGATCGGTCGAGTTGTCGTGAATCGGGGATTTCCCTGAACCAAGCGGCGGCCGCCGGAGCGATACTTGAGGTGTGCTGAAAGGAGGCACTCTGTGTATTCAAGTGTCATCGGCAAAGTGCAGAAGGCTCATCAGTATGCTCGTGAACCCGAACGCATCCGCGTCGAGCGGCTCGCGGTCGCCTTCCACGGCGACAACGACGACCACCAGGTCAGTTACGAGCACGGCAAGTGGCGTTGCACCTGCCACTTCTTCGCCGGCTGGGGCATCTGCAGCCACACGATGGCGCTCGAACAGCTCCTCGGCGTCATGGTCCCCACCAAGCAGCACTACCCCGTGCCCGCGCCCGAGGAGCGCGCCGCGCCGGCAGGCACGTAACGGCGCGTCCGTACGCGGTGACGACCGGTGACCGGCGCCCGATCAGCACTCGTGCGGTACATGCTGTGGTCGGTCGCCGGTCGTCAGTCGTCAGTGGTCACTCCTCCGCTTGCCCTGAGCCTGTCGAAGGGCGTTCATCCGGCAGAAACGTCCTCAGCCGCTCTCATTTGAAGAACCAGTCTGCTCATGGTCTAGGGTATACCAGCATCTCCCGCCGGCGCTGGGCTCGCCTTCACTCTTGCCCTCTGCGAGGGGAGGCTGGCCAGGAGGATGGCGCTGGCCAGTAAGATGGGAGCGGCGGCAACGAAGGAGGCAGAGATGCCAAAAATGGCGGCGACCGCGCTGCCGGCCACCGGGCCGGCGCCGTTGCCGAGCGCGCCCGCGGTGGCGAGCCAGCCGAACGCAGCGCCGCGCCGGTTGGCCGGTGTCACTTCGGTCAGGATCGCCTGGATCGCCGGGAACATGCCGCCGAGCGCGAGGCCCATCGCGACTCGGAGCACGAGCAACTGCCATACCGAGCTCACCACGGCGTGCAGCGGTGAAAGCGCTGTCGCGGCCAGCAAACAGATAAGCAGGGTGGTCCGCCGTCCGTACCGGTCGGAGAGACGGCCCATGGCGAGTGCGCTGACGGTAGAAGCAACGCCGCCGGCGGCCACGACGGCGCCGACGGTCGTGGCCAGACCCGCCTGCGAGTGGCCCAACTGTTGGACAAACAGCGGCAGAACCGGCTGGGGCGCCATGTTGGCAATCCGGACGACAGCCGTCAAGATGACCACCACAAGAAGTCCGCGCCAAAGGAGCTTCTCTGGTGCGGCCGAAGTGGAGGTGCTGGCGCCGGTGTGTCGCTCCGCTCCCTCTCGGGCGGGCTCAGGGACGAAGAGCGTTACCAGCGTACCGGCGACGAGGAAGATCGCGGCCGTGGCCGCGAAAGCGGCGCGGAAACCGAAGCGGTCGGCAAAGGCGCCGCCCAGCAGCGGACCCAACGACGTACCGGTGAAAAGGGCGGCGTGCATCAGGCCCAGCGCGGAGCCCAGGTGCCGGCGGGGCACCATCAGCGAGACCATCGTGCTCGTCGCCGCGACGACGCCGGTAAGCGAACCCTGAATTACGCGCAACACAAAGAGCTGCGCAGGAGTGTGGACCAGCGCCATCCCGCCGATGATGATGCAGGCACCGAACATCGCTCGCTGGACCATCAGCCGCCGGCCGAACCGGTCGGCCGCCGCGCCCCAGACCGGCCCCATGGCCGCCATCGTCAGGGAAAAGCCGCCGGCCATCGCGCCCGCCCAGAGGCCCGCTTGGGTCACGTCGGAGACGCCTAAGTCCTGGATGTAAAGCGGGATGAAGGGCAGCGCGAAGCTGAACCCGATCTCGGCCACCACCTGCGCCACCCACAAGATGGCCAGCGCGCGCACCCACGGCACCCCACTGGCTCGGCTCAGACGTGCGACGTGGGCGTACTGGAGGAACATGGGATACCGAAGGCGCGCCAAAGTATGGCACGTGCTCTATCGTCCGTGGCTTGTCGCCGACCGGATTGTACGCGTGCAGGTGACGCTTTCGCCGTCTCGCCCTTGTGGGCAAGGGGGCTGGGGGATGAGGGGAAGCTGCACATCACGGCCCGCATCGTGTACGCTCACACGCATACGCCAGACCGGCAGGCCGCCCCTATCGAGCACACCAGTTTCTGCGAGACATACCAATGACTGCCCCAAGTTCTGCTCCTGACGTCACCCTTTCTTCGCTCAAAGCGTCCGTCTGCGCCGCGATCGACCGCCGCGCCGGCGAATTGATCCGCATCGCCGACGATATCTACCACCACCCAGAGCTCGGCTTCAAAGAGTTTCGTACCGCCGGAATCGTCACCGGCTTCTTCGAACGCCTGGGCCTCCCGTACCGCGACCAACTGGCGATCACCGGCGTCAAGGCGAAGCTGGAGGGCACTCAATCCGGCCCAACCGTCGCCGTCCTCGGCGAGCTCGACTCACTCGCCGTGCGCGAACATCCGAACTGCGATCCCGCCACCGGCGCGGCGCACGCCTGCGGCCACAACGCCCAGATCGCCATGATGCTCGGCGTCGCCGCCGGCTTCGTCGACGCCGGTATCGCGCGACACCTCGCCGGCAACGTCGCCTTCTTCGCCGTCCCGGCCGAGGAGTACGTCGAGATCGAGTACCGCGAGGGGCTCGCCCGCCAGGGCAAGATCGAGTTCCTCGGCGGCAAGCCCGAGCTGATCCGCCTCGGCGAGTTCGACGACGTCGACGTGGCGATGATGACCCACACCTCCAGCAACCGCGACGAGGGCCTGCTCGGCATGGGCGAATCGAACAACGGCTGCATCGTCAAGCTCATCCGCTACACCGGCCGCGCCGCCCACGCCGGCGGCGCGCCGCACCGGGGGATCAATGCGCTCAACGCCGCCACGCTCGCGCTCCAGGCGATCCACGCCCAGCGCGAGACGTTCCGCGACCAGGACACAATACGCGTCCACCCGATCATCACCCGTGGTGGCGAGATCGTCAACGTCGTCCCTGCCGACGTGCGCATGGAGACGTTCGTCCGCGGCAAGACCGTCGAGGCAATCGAGGACGCCAACGTCAAGGTCGATCGCGCGCTCAAAGCCGGCGCCCTCGCCGTCGGCGGACAGGTCACGATCCAGACGATGCCCGGCTATCTGCCGCTGCACAACGATCCGGTCCTGGGCTGCTTTTTCTTGGAGAACGCCAGGGAACTCGTCGGCGAAGCGAACGTCAAGCGGATCGAGCACCGCACCGGCTCGACCGACATGGGCGACGTCTCGCACATCATGCCTGCGATCCACCCCTACGCCGGCGGCGCCGAGGGCACCGGCCACGGCGCCGACTACCGTATCGCCGATCCCGAAGCCGCGATCCTCAACCCCGCCAAGGCCATGGCGATGACCGTCCTCGACCTCCTCGTCGGCGACGCCATCCAGCACGTCCTCGCCGAGGCCCGCCCCCGCTTCACCAAAGACGAATACCTCGCCTTCCAGCGACAGCTCAACCAGACCATCACGTTCGACGGCGCCTCGATCTGACCCAAGGTGAAGCAGGCGATGAGTCGGCGCTCACCCTATCCTGCCTTCAATAACGGATCGGCCAGCCGCTTCATCGCCTGCACCGCGTCGCCCACGCTCTTCTCGCCGCGGGCAATGGCCGTGAACTCGGGCTGCACGACGCGTTCCACCTCGTCGTGGGCGACGACAATCGGGTTGGCGCGTGAGGCGAGCGCGCCGTTTCGCGCCAGCGTACGAAAGCCGGGCGGCAGCTCGTCGATGAACTTGGCCTGTTCGCCCGCCGACTTGCGTGTCGCCATGATCCGCCCCCGCTCCGTCCACGTGCGCACGACATAGGGTCCGGTGAGGTGGCCAATCAACTCCCAGGCCGCGTCGACGTTCTTGGACGGCGCCGTGATCGAGAGCGGGTTGTAGCCGTACATGCTGAGCGAGCGCACCGATCCCTTCGGCATCGGCGCGGCGTCCCAGTCGAGGTCCGGCTTGGCCAGTAGGTTCCGCGACCCGGTGCTCCACCCCACGCTCATCGCCTGTGTCTCGTCCTGGAAGTTCACCCGCCGCCCTCCGGACACCGTCTCGCCCGGTTTCGGCGCCACCCGATGCTTGTGCACCAGGTCGGCCTGGAACTGCAGCGTTGCCTGCGCCGCCGGCGTATCGATCGCCATCGCCGTGCTGTCGCGGTTGAAGAAGTCGGCGCCGTTTCCCCACAGCCAGGGTGCGGTAGAGGTGTAGCTGAGCGTCGCATTCGCGCCGAAAACCGACACCTCGCCGCCCGACGCCCTGGTCACCCGCCGCGCCGCGTCGAGGAAGGCCGCCTCCGTCCACTTGCCTTGCTGCGCCAGGTCAGACGGCAGTGGCACACCGGCCTGCTGAAACTGACGACGGTTGAAGTTCACGATGAAGATGCCGCCCAGGTACGGCAGCCCATAGAGCTCGCCCTTGAAGCGCGCCGCCTCCAGCATCGGCGGATAGAAGTCGTCCAGCTTCAGCCGGCGACCGTCGCGCTTTGCCAGTTCGCCGATGCGCCGCAGCAGACCTTTGGCAGTCCACGCCGGGAAGATCGCGTGCGAAACCCAGAGGAGATCGGGCGGCGTGCCGCCGGCGAACATGGCGATCACCTTCTCGTTGTAGTTCCCGGTGACCGTCAGGATCTCTACCTTCACTCCAGGATTGGCCGCCTCGAACTTGGGGAGGAAATCGCCTTGAAGGATCTCCTCGTCGGCCGGATCGGGACGGTAACCGAGCTGCAACGCCGCTGCGCCGAGCGGGCGCACGGCCGGCGCTTCGCCGCGCTCCGACGGCGCACACGCGGCCAGCGCTGCCATCGGCGTCGCCGCAGCCGCGCCGGCGGCGCCGTGGAACAGCGCCCGACGCGTGGCCGGCCCGGAGTGCTTGTTTGTGTCTTCGCCGTTCATCTCTCGTACCTCCAATCGACTATCAGATGCTCCCGGCGGCGCGGCAACCGCGCGGCAACCGCCGTACGCTATGTTTCGGGCATGGGTCCGCCGGTCACGCCTCTACCTTACCGCATCCTAATCCCACTCAAACACTACACCCAGCCAGTCGCCCGGGCCCGCGGCGATCTCGCCGTACAGACGCGGCGCATCCTCGGCGTGGCCCCGCCGCGTGATCAGGTGGTCGACGCGCACCGTCCCCGCCCGTACCAGCTCGAGGAACGTCTGCCGGTTGCGCTGCTGCGACCAGGGAAACGTGTGGTGCGGCACTACCGGCGCGCGCGGCTGCCATGCGCCGATGATCGTCAATTCCTTGTGCTGGATCTCGTCGTAGAGCGAGATCTCCACTGTGCCGGCCAGGCTGCCGACGATCACGATCCGCCCGTTGAGCGCGGCCGAGCGAAGCAGCGTCGGGAAATTTCCGGCCCGCGTTGTGGCCTCGAATAGGACGTCGGCGCCCTTCCCGCCGGTGAGACGCATCACTGCCTCCACCGCATCCTCTTACGACGCGTCGACCACCTCGTGCAGCCCGCTCTGGCGCGAGCGCTCGAGCCGCGAGGCGACCAGGTCGATCCCAATCACCGGCGCCGCGCCGGCTGCCCGCGCAAACTGCCCCAGCAGTTGCCCGACGACACCCTGTCCCATCACCGCGCACGACTCGCCCAACTGGAACGACACCTTGCGCATGCCGTGCATCGCCACCGAGCCCAAGATGGCAAAGACCGCCGGCTCGTCGGTCACGCCATCCGGCAGCTTTTGGAGGTACTGCGGCGCCCGCTGTCCAGCCGCCGGCGCAAGCCGGTTGGGATCGAGGTCGACCATCGTGTGGCTGGCGTGCCGGCCCATCGTCAACACGCGATCGCCCGGCTGCACGTCGGTTACCGCGCTGCCCACCGCCTCCACGACGCCGACGCTCGAATAGCCCGGTCGCGTGGGATACCTGGCCTCCCCACGCATGTTCACCAGCGACTTCACCTCCGTCCCGGCGCTGACCAGCGTCCGTGTCGTCCGCACCAACACCTGCTGCGGCCCCGGATCAGACAGCTCAAACGTTTCCAACTCGACCTGCTTTGGCCCTGTGAAAACAACGCCGCGCGCCGTGGTAGGCATGCGATCTCCTTTCCTTCAGCAAGCGTGTGGCTCATGGTAGCACTGCTCGCGCCGTGTAGCGCTATGGCCGGACCCGGCGCGAGTATCGGCTATGGCACAAAAGCTCTGCGCCAGCCGCCATCTCGACCCGGCTGGGACGGTAATCAGTCAGCGACCCAACTCTGAGTCGTGAGGCCTTTGATGCGATCAAAGTGCCTGGTGTTGTTGGTTACGAGCGTGAGGCCGTGAACGATGGCCGTGGCCGCGATGAGAATGTCGGCATCGCTGATCAGTCGGCCTGTTCGGTAGAGATCAGCGTAAATCTCCGCAGCCGCAACGACGATTTCGTCCGTGAGCGGCAGTACATTGCTCTCCCTGCACCGGACTTCGAACGCGGCGACTTGTCGATTGGCCCGCTTAGCCTTCAGGCCGCGTAGGATCTCGTAGCGCGTAATAATCGAGAAGGTGAACTGACCGTGATCGGCCAAGTACTCCTTCGCGCGCTGCCGCACGCGCGCATTGCGCCCCTTTATGACTTCCGACAACGTGTCGGTATCCAGGAGGGTAGGCGACACGTATTACTCAGCCTCTTCCATGAAGCGACTCCGGTCGAGCGCGATAGCTTCGACCTCTGTAATCTCCTCCTGTGAGAGGCCATCGTAGACCGTCATCCACGCCTTGAGCGTCTCTTCGGCCGCGTCGTCTGCAGGAACGGTGACGGTGACCTGCACACGCTGATGTTCCGGCAGATCGAGCGCTTCTAGTGGCTTGAGCACACCGTCTTCGTATACCGCTTCCAGTGTTCGTCGCATAGGTCCTTCGATTGGCGCGGGTACGCCCTGCACCGTCATTGTACCTTGCATGTGCGTCCCACGCGGCCACCCCCTTCCACACTCTTTCTTCCTCGCATGTGGCAACATAAGCTTGATCGAGTTCCCTTCGAGGAGATATCCCGCATGACAAGCGCGGACACCGCACTCACCGCCCGCACCATTCCTCCTGACTCCATTGACCGCCGGGTCATCTTCACCGGTCCCGGTGAGGTCCAGTGGGAAGAAGGGCCGGTCGCCGATCCCGGCCCCGGCGAAGTCCTGCTGCGCACCCGGTGCTCGCTCATCAGCACGGGCACCGGGCTCGCCCAACTCGCCGGGCCGCCGTGGACAAATCCGGACGGACGCACGTTGCCGAGGTATCCCAGCGGTACCGGCTACTCCAACGCCGGGGTCGTGCTCGCCATCGGACCGGGCGTCACCACCTCGCGCCCAGGGGATCGCATCGCCAGCGGCGCGCGGCACGCCGCCTATCCGGTGATCCGCGAACGCGATTGGGCGATCCCCATTCCCGACGGCGTTTCCGACGAGGACGCGACGTTCTGCACGCTGGCCACAACCGTGATGAACGGCTTCCGCCTCGGCACACCGCAGCTCGGCGAGGACGCCGTGGTGCTCGGCCAGGGCATCTTGGGGCACATCGTCGGTCAATACCTCCGCCTGGTCGGCTGCCGCTCCGTCGTCGCCGTCGACGTCGCTGACTCGCGCCTCGAGGTCTCGCGCCGCGCCGGCGCCGCGACGCACTGGCTCAACCCACAACGCGACGCCGCCGCCGCCGCGGTGCGCGACCTGACCGGCGGTCGCGGCGCCGACGTCGTCTACGAGGCCACCGGGCGTACCGAGACGTACGATCTCGCCTTCGCACTCGCGCGCTTCTACGGCCGGGTCGTCGGCCTGGGCTCGCCGCGCTGGCCGGCGCCCGTCGACATGATGCAGGTGCACATGAAGTCGCTGCGGGTGCTCGGCGCGATCGTCTCCTCGCACCCGTCCGAAGACAACCGCGACAATCGCTGGTCGCGCCGGGCCAACGGCCACTACGTCATGGAGCTCCTCGCGCGCCGGCAGCTCAACGTGCGCGACCTGATCACCCACCGCTTCCCGGCCGCCGACGCGCCCGATGTCTACGCCCGCCTGCTGGAAAAGCGCACCGACTTCCTCGGAGTCATCCTCCAGTGGCAGACATAGTGGCTGTTCGGACCAGGCGGCGTTCATAGAGGTTTAACGGCGGTTTCTATGAGCTACTCTCACCCACAAGGAGCTTGAACGGTGCTACTCGACGTCCATGCCCATCCACCGGCGATGGGCGAAGCAGACCCATCACAGGCGAAGGCCAAGGTGCCGGCGTACATCGCCGCGCTCGAACGCTTCGACGTGCGCGCGATCGCCAGTCAGCTCCGTCCCGGCCCCAACACACCGGAGGGCATCCACGAGTCGGAGCGCCCGCACTACGGCAACGAATACGCCGCCCAGCTCGCGCGCCACTACCCCGACCGCCTGATCGGCTACTGCCACGTCGATCCGCGCTATACAAAGGAGGCGCTCGCCGAGCTCGAGCTGCGCCTGCTCGAACAGCGCGATCTCTTCGCCGCCCTCAAGCTGCACAGCCTCGTCTACTGCGACGATCCGCTCGACGACCCCATCATGGAGTTCTGCGCCGCCCACGACATTCCGGTGCTGCAGCACACCTGGAAAAAGGTTGGCTCAGAAGGACCAGGCTCGGGCAACAACCCCAACGAGGCCACGCCCGAGCGGCTGCTCAACCTGGCGCGGCGGCACCCCAAGGTCAGGTTCTTCGGCGGCCACGGCGGCGGCGATTGGGAATGGGGCGTCGCCGCCTACAAACAGGTCGACAACATCTGGCTCGACATCGGCGGCGGCGAGGCCATCCACGGCTTCATGGACCTCGCCCTGCGCGCGCTCGGTCCCAGCCGCATCGTCTTCGGCACCGACATCTGGGGCCGCTCTGTCCCCTCGCAGGTCTCCCGCGTCCTCGCCTGCGACCTCGGCGACGAAGACCTCGAGCGCGTCCTCTGGCGCAACGCCGCCGCCGTCCTCGGCAACCGCCTCCCCGCCTCCTGGCGCGAGCGCTTCCGTTGAGCATCATTCCACCACGGAGCAACACGAAAGGACCCTCATAGGTGTCAAGCTCAACTAACGTCCTGCCCTGGGCCTCCGCCCGCATCCCCCGCGTGCCCCAGCCCGGCCCCGGCGGGCTGATCGACGCCAACAACTTCGTCGGCGAATGGCCCGCCCGCCGCCTCAACGGCTCGCCGCTACCGACCGGCCGGCAACTGATCGAGCAGCGGCTCCGCCTCATGGATAAGCTCGGCATCCGCCGCGCGGCCGTCGCGCTGCTCGATGGCGTCCTGCTCAAAGACGCCGGCGTCGCCAATGCCGAGCTGCACGCCCTCATCCACAACCACACCGACCGATTCTTTCCGGTCTACACGCTCAACCCCACCTTCCCGAACGCCGAAGAGCACCTCGAGCGCTGCCGCCAGGAGTACGGCCTCGCCCCCGGTACCGGCGCTGTCCGCCTCCACCCCAGCTCCCAGCGCTACCGCCTCGACGACCCCCGCCTCGACGCCGGCCTCGCCCACCTCGAGCGGCTCGGGCTCCCAGTCGTCCTCACCCTTCAGTTAGAAGACTCGCGTATGCACCATCCCGCCATCCAGGTGCCCGACCCCAACCCGGAGGATGTAACATCGTTGGTCCGCCGCTGGCCCAACGTGCGCTGGGTGCTCGCCGGCGGCCGCTTCCGCGAAATCCAGGCCATCGGCGCCAAGCTGCCCTCCGAGGCGCGTGCCTGGTTCGACATCGCCCGCGTCCAGGGCCCGATCGACAGCATCCTCATGCTCCGCGACTCCGTCGGCATTCGCCGCCTGCTCTACGGCTCGAACCTCCCCTTCGTCGAAGCCGAATCCCCCATCCTCGAGCTCGCCGACGCCCGCCTTGCGGAAGACGAGGACGCCGCCGTTCGGTACCGCAACGCCGAAGAAGCGCTGGGCATCGCCTGATGGACGGCGGCGACAGTCGGAGAACGGTCATAGAAAATGAGTGTGTACTTCCATTGATCCTATACACGGGAGAGGCAGCCATGGCACTGGTACGAAAAAACGTGATGGTCGATCCGGAGCAGCTCAGACAACTGGCCAAGATCTATGGCAAGAGCGAATCGGAGACGATCCGGATCGCAATAGATCGGCTGCTGCACGTCGAAGAGGTCCGAGCGGCGGCGGAGGCGCTGCGTCGGCGTGGCGGATTGGACGATGTCTTCGGGCGCACGCAGACCAACACTAAAGCAGGCTAACGTGGCCGCACGGCCGGACGTTGCCGACACGTCGGTACTCATTCCGTACTTTCGTGTCGGAGCATACGATGCCACCGTCGAAGACCGGCTGGGAGACGGTCGCCTCTACCTCGCGTCGCCGGTCGCTCTCGAGCTCTACGCCGGCACCCGGGACCAAGCGGAAAAGCGCGCACTGGATGCGTTCGTCGGCTCGTTTCAGCGGCGCGGCCTGCTGTTGACGCCGACGCACGATGATCACATCCTCGCCGGCATCCTCCTCTCACGTCGGCGCCGGCTACAGGGCGATCTACACGTCCGAGACCACCTGATGGACGTGCTCATCATCCTGAGCGCGGCCCAAATCGGCGGCACGGTGCTGACGACGAACTGAGCGGCGCCTCTCGGCGACGACGCATGCTCCGGCCTAGCGCACCGCCACTTTCAGCAACGCCTCCACCACCGGCACGATCCGCTTCGTGGCGGCCGCCGTCTCCTTGCCGTTCTGGAAGTCGCCCAGCGCCTTGTTGATCGTGTCGTCGATCTCCGGCCAGTTGGACAGCTTGGGAGGTACCTTGAGATCCGGCACGCCCTTGGCGAAGAATTCGTTCCACTCGCGCGGGATGGCCGAACTCAGGTACTCCTCGCTCTTGAGCGTTTCCAGACGTGCCGCGACACCGCCGATCCCCGTCTTGTAGTGCAGCTTCTGGAACTCGGCACTCACGTACCACTTGATCGCCTCCCAGGACTGCTCGATGGCCTTGTTGTTCGGCTGGACGATCGCCAGTCCGTTCCCGGGCATGTTGAACTTCCGGCCGGCCTTGCCCCTGGGGTGCAGCGCAATCCCGACGTGCGGCTGGACGAAGCCCTTGTTGTTCCCCGCCGACCGCAAACCGGGGGAGAGCGCCAACCCACCGGCCATGAACCGCTGCAGCGCTCCCTGCGCGCTGTTGTCCTGGGGGGTCGTCGTGCACTTGAACCTGTAGCGGAAGTCCTGATAGAGCTGCAGCGCATCGACCGCCGCCGCCTGGTCGAGCGTGTACTTGGTAAACGTCGCGTCCAGGATGTCACCGCCGCTGCTGTACACCCAGTTGCGCCAGTTGCCGAGCTCGGTACCGAAGACACCTGGTTCTCCCTGCTTGGTCAGCTTGACGGCCGCGTCCTTGTATTCGTTGGCCAGCGTCCACTGATCGGTTGGCGCCTGAACGCCTCCGCCCTGGACCAGCGACTTGTTGTAGTACAGCACCGTCGGGCCGGCCTCCCGCGGCAAGGCGTACTGCTTCCCTTTGGCGGTGAACGTCTCCCACATGTTCGGCGCAAAGTTGGCCTTGCTCGCCTCCTTGTCCTTCTGCGCCAGGCTGTCGATCGCCAGCAGCGCGTTCTGCGCCACGTAGAACGCCGGCAGGTTCACGCCCAGGTGCAATACGTGCGGCGGGGTGCCGGCGGCGAGTTGCGTCGTTACCTTCTCCCGCCCGTTTCCCTGGTCGATGAAATTCAGCTTGATGTTCGGGTGCCGCTGCTCGAAGATCTCCCGCGCCTGCCCGTTGACGAAGATCCCCATCTCATTCGTGACCTGCTCCCAGGCCATGTCCAGCGTAATCGGGGCGCCAGACGAGGCAGATGTGCCCTGCCCCTTCGCCGCACCCTCCTGCCCCGACTGGCCGGCCGGACCGCAGGCCGCGGCGACCACCAGCGGCGCCGCGGCGAGCGCTGAGCCAAGCACCCCTCGCCGTGTCCGTCCGTGAGTTCCTGCTGCATGTGCGTCCTTCATGGAATCCTCCTCATCTGCTTGCAGACATCGTGAAAGCCTACGCGAGTATGCCTCCTGTCCGATCTATAACTCGACGCGGCGAGACCCCGGGTCTCTTGTCGCCCGCACCCATGCCTGCCTCGCACCGGTATCACGGTTTGCCCAGCTCCTGGTACAGCGTCACCGACGGCACCTCGGCCGTAAACCCCACCTTCCGGTACGCCGCCCGCGCCGGCGCGTGCCCCACGTCCAGACCAGTACTGACCTTCGCCACGCGCATGCCCGCCGCGCGAAACCGCGCCAGCACTTGCTCGTAGAGCGCCGTGGCGATGCCTCGCCCCTGCCACGCCGGATCGACCGCGTTGTTGCCGATCTCGCCCACTCGTGCCTGCTCGTCCAGCCGGTAGGTCACGAACCCGACGATGGTGCAATCGCCGTGCTCGTGCGCTGTGCTGCTCCTCGACTGCTGCCCGTGCACGAGTGTAGGCGCCACCATATCAGCGCACGCCACCAAGATCCACCCCAGCCGCTGCTCGAACGCAGCCGCGATCTGCCCGGCCTTGCGCGCCTGCCAGCCCGAATGCATATGCTCGAACATGGAATCGCCCAGCATCTCCCGATAGCTGGCCAAGATCGGCGCCCACGCCGCCACCGCGATCTCCTGGCAGCGTGCACAATCCTCCGCGCGCGCCGGCCGCACGCTGATTCCCGGCAACTCATCCGGACGTCTGCCCTCGATCACCTCGCTCACCTCACCTCTGTCGTCGTTCAATGGTGTGCTCGGTAGTTTGGCGTTGCCGTCCGGCATGCCGCTCATCGCACCTCCGACAGGGCGTTCGAGCGTACATCGCCGGCCCGCGCTTCCGACGCCTCCGCCTCGGCTTTCTGCTGGCGAAGCTGCTGGAGGATGGCGATGACCATATCCAGGTCATCGGGCGATAGGGTGTCAAACCGCTCGAGTTGTTCCTGCACGTGCCGGACGTGCGCGTTCGCCGTGTTGCGTGCCCCACGGTCGGAGAGGAAGAACGTCGCGATACTGCCGGTCAGCATGCCGAGCGTGCCGATGCCCGTCAGCATCAGCACCACCGCGATCGACCGTCCCCAGCCGGTAGCGGGCGAAAGATCGCCGTAGCCGACCGTCGTCACCGTGACGAGGCTCCACCACAGCGCATCGCCGAACGTCTCGATACCCGGTTCGGCGGCTTGCACGCCCGCGGCCCCAACGATCACCGCTCCTGACGCGACGACCAGGACGCGATCCAGCCCATTGGTCTGGAGCACGCCGGTCAGCGGCCGGGCGTAGCGGGCGGCGATCACGCCGAGGCGAAGCAGCCGGACGAGCCGTATCAGCCGCGCCGCCCGAAAGACGTGGTCGAAAGGCAGAATGGCAACGAGGTCCGGCACGTTCGACCGCACGAAGTGCCATCGATCCGGCACACGGCCGAGCCGTACGGCGTAATCCGCGACGAAGGCGGCCCAAATCGCCCAGTGGGCGAGCTCTGCCCACGGCGTCTCAACCCAGACCAATCCGACTGCGGCCGCCGCCAACGACAGCATCGTGAGCTCGTACGCCGAGCGCGCGGCTGGGACCTTGGTGCGCCGCATCGCCACCATTGTAAGCGACGGACGACAGGCACCCTGCGCTTCGTGCAGCACGCTGGCACTATGACGCAAGACGATGAGCCTTGTCCATGCCCCCGCTGGGGTATCTCGTTTTCTGAAGACCGTCGGATTCGTACTTGCGCTGCGATAACTGCTGGTGGGCTGACCGGCGCCTGTTCTACCCGACCAAGTTAGGAGTAGACTTCTCATTGAGAGGAGACGCAGGAGCGAACATGAGCGTCGAGGAACTGCTGATGGAGCTTCGCACATTGGACCGCGCTGACAAGCTACGGGCCATGCAACTGCTGGTCATGGAGTTGGCCTCCGAAGAGGAAGCGCTGCTCCTCCCCGGCGCGCACTATGAGGTGTGGTCCCCATATGATGCACCGGCTGCGGCGCAGCGGAGTTCGACGTCTGTTTCTTTCGTTCGCAGGGTGCCTTTGAGCTACGGCCAAAGATCACTACGCGGTAGCGCGTTGGCCACCAATAGATCGCCTTGTTCACAAGAACTTTCGGGCCTGAACCGCGACAATCGAGGTCGTCGTTCCCCTTCCCTTGAGGGAGGCGGGTGAATGGGAAGTGTGCGGCAGATTGTGTCAATCTGGGTAGCGCCGGATCAGGCAGCGACCAGTTGCGCCTCCACTACCTCCAGCCAGTTGTCCCCCCGGGGGAGCAGCAGCTCGCCGGCTTGCCGCAGGAGCAGGTAGACC